>JAGWWK010000004.1 GCA_018970425.1 Patescibacteria group bacterium
GGATGCGTACCTCGACACGCTCGACATACTCGAACCTCTGAAGGGGAAGGTAGCGGGGAATGTGCACTTTTTTGTAGGAAATGTCGACGTAGCGCGCCGCTTTTACGACCTTAACTTCACCACATCGTTTACGGGCGTCCTGACCTTCGCGCGCGAGTATGACGATGTGGTGCGCTTTGCGCCTGTCGACATGATCCTTACTGAAACTGATGCGCCATATGCTGCACCTCACCCGTTTCGGGGCAAGCGGAGCGATCCATGCATGGTACGCTTCGTCGTCCAAGCGATCGCAGGCATTACCCGACTGCCGGAAGAGAAGTTGGGTGAACAAATCGTCGCAAATGCCATCCGAGTTTTCGGCCTTGGCCCCCTTGGGTAAGCGGGTCTAGCGCGCGCGGGCGGGCTGTGGTAGTATTGCCCCACATGGCAGATATAGCGACAGACGTCGGTTCAGAGGGCCTCGCAGGCCTGTTTGAGGCAGACACGGAGCCTCGCGATGGAAAGACCGTGTACGAAGTCGGGTATCATCTTCTTCCGAGCCTCGGTGCTCAAGAGGTTGAGGCCTGGGTACGTGAGTTTTCAAAATTTATATCAGAGCAAGGAGCATCACTCGTCGGTGAGAAGATGCCGGAGAAGATCGATCTCGCATACCCCATTTATCGGCGTGCGGATGGTAAGTTCAAGGGTGTCACGGAAGCGCATTTCGGGTGGGTAGCATTTGAGCTCTCGCCAAGTGCTGTGCACGCAGTGCAGGCGTTTATGGAGACAAATAAATCTGTACTCCGATTCATAGTTGTGCGCACGTCAGCAGAAGAAGTACGAGCTGTTATGGAGGGGAAAATGGTAATGCCGAAGGCGCAAAGTTCGTCTGAAGCTATTGCTGCTCCAAAGCGAGCAGAAGAGCAGTCCGGGACTGTATCTGAAGCTGATATCGATAAGGCAATCGCCTCGATCGACGAGAACTAACTATGTATCTCAATAAGGTACTCCTCTACGGCAATCTCACGCGGGATCCTGAGGTGCGTGCGCTCCCATCGGGTCAGCAGGTAGCATCATTTTCTCTCGCGACTAACCGTACATACACAAATAAAGAAGGGCAAAAGCAAGAGGCAGTTGAGTACCACAATGTCGTAGCGTTTGGGCGCCAGGCTGAGCTTATCGCGCAGTATATGAAGAAGGGGCGCCCTCTTTTCGTCGAGGGTCGCATTCAGACTCGCAGCTGGGAGAAAGAAGGTCAGAAACAATACCGTACGGAAGTGGTTGTCGATAACTTCCAGTTTGGCCCCTCACCGATGGCAGGTGGAGACCGCGGACCGGCGCCACAGCGCGCATCGCCGCCGAAAGCTGGTAAAACTAAAGATGATGAGGTACAGTACCCCGAAGAGACAGTAAGCGCAGACGATATTCCTTTCTAAACCATTGTTATGCAAAACCCAATGCCACTCTACGTTAATTATAAAGATATCGCGTACTTGAAGCAGTTTTTGACACCGCACGCACGCGTGCAGGGTAAGCGTCGCACTAAGGTTCCTGCATTCCAGCAGCGAAAGATTGATGAGGCAATAAAGCGCGCACGCTTTATGGCACTCCTACCGTACGTCGCTGAGTAATTTTTGAGCTATGTCAGGGCCAGAAAGTCCTGATATGAACACTAGAGAGCAAGTGTCAGAAGGGGACGTGTGCACGATACACGCACTGTCGAGACCGTGTCCGATCTGTGAGCACGAGAGAGACTAAGACCGCCCTACGGGCGGTTTTTTTCAGCATCGCTCTCAGGCTTTCTCGAGCCACAGATAATTCCTTCGCCGCCACTCAGGAATTTCCGCGACCCCACCTCGGCTGTTTTCTGAGACAGAAAACATGCCTCCGGTCGGTCTCGTAGAGTGTAGAAACAAAACTATTTGTTTCTACGCCTTCTCGACCCTCTCTACGTACTCACCAGTTTCGGTATTTACGCGAATAGTGTCTCCGGGGTTTATGAAAAGCGGCACGCTCACTACAGCCCCTGTCTCAAGGGTAGCCTGTTTTGAGCCCCCGGAAACTGTATTTCCCTTGATGGCTGGCGGCGCATCTTTTATGACAAAGTCCATCTTAATAGGGAGGTGAACACCCAACAGTTCTCCTTCCCACGTGCGCATTTCCACGAGCATATTGGCTTTCATATAGGGAAGTTGGTCTTCAATCACTTCTGTGAGGAGTTTAAACCGATCCTTCGGGTCAGTCGGGTCGCAAAACCAGGCCTCACCGCGGTTAGCGTAGAGAAACTTAACCTCTCGGCTTTCAACATCTGCTTCCTCGACTTTCTCAGCCGCATGAAAAGCGATTTCAGAGACCTTACCATTCTTTAAATTTCTGAGCTTAGTCTGGTTGGATGGCTTGCCCATATCCTTACGCATCACGTGCGACTTCAGGACGAGATAAATGTTTCCATCGAAGGTGATTACCTTTCCGGGAGTAATTTCACTGTAGGTGAGCGTTGCCATGTAACTCAAAATCAGTTTGGTAAGTAAGAGTAGTGTGACCCGTATACCATACCGTGACTATGAACCGAGCGCAAACGCTTGACGAGGGCAGAGGAAACACGCTACCGTTTAGTGTAGACGTGGACTACTCAACGCTCACTGACGAAGAGCTCTTGCGCCATTCGCTCAAGAACCCGGGTGCATTCGATGCTCTTATGCGAAGGCATCAGCGGGAGTTTCTGCTCCGAGCACAATCAGTCGTTAAAACACGAGATGAGGCAGAGGATATAGTGCAGGAAACGTTCATCAGAATGTATCGATTTGCACCCAAGTTCTCATCAGCAAACGGCACATTTCGGGCATGGTCGATTACGATTCTTATGAATGTCGCGCGTACTAAATATCAGAAGAACGCGCGAGAGCGTGGCATCTTCGCGAAGCTCGAAGACGAACACTTTGTCTCCCTGGCGGAAGTGGGGCGGAGTAGTCACGATGCATACCTAGATGAGGATGAGGTCAAACGCGTACTTGACCGAGTAGACGACAGCACGGCGGAAATACTGCGCCTAGCGTACCTCGAAGGTCTGCCATATGACGAAATAGCACTACGGCTCGGCACTACGGCAGGAGCAGTAAAGGCACGAGTGCATCGGGCGAAGATTGCCGTGCGCAACCTTCTCGGAGAAGCGTCAGTATAGTAGGATAGCGGTAACCACCTAGTATTTATTTTGTAACCACGAACGCACCATGAAAACAGATGCACAGATCAGAGCCCATGTGATGCGTCGCGTGTACGCTATCTATGTGATGCGCCAGCTCAAAAAGCCCGCGCCGCGCATCGCGGTTATTGCGGCACTGCTCGGAGGTATTGCAAGCTCGGTATCTGTTGGTAGTGTCGCGATCAATGCGCTCGCCGCAGTGGGTGGGGGCAATATCGTTGGCTTCATGTTTGCGGCATTTCTTGGCACTACACTCGCTGTGCAGGTAATGACTATCGGCCTCCTTTCATCGATGGGGTGGTTTTTTCTTGATGGATTTAAAACAGTCGGAGCATATCTTCGACCAAGTCACGCACACGCTACCGTCAGTGCTCGCTAAGGATAGGTGCTAGACCGTTGTAATTTTTTCCTTAATCTCCGTGAGAAGTGTTTCGCTTACGTCAGCATGTTCACGTAGGTACTGTCGGGTCGCGTCATATCCAACAGCGAGTTTCTGATCGCCCATTTTGTAGGTAGAGCCGGTCTTTACGACGAGCCCATACTTCTCGCCGAGCGCGATGAGTTCTCCTTCTCGCGAAATTCCCTCGTTATACATCAGGTCAAACTCAGTCTGCTTGAATGGGGGACCGACCTTATTCTTGACTACCTTCACACGAACGCGACCACCGACCACTTCTTCACCTTTCTTTATTTGCGCGATGCGGCGGATGTCGAGGCGCACCGATGTGTAGAATTTGAGCGCTTTTCCGCCTGGTGTCGTTTCAGGGTTCCCAAACATTACTCCGACCTGCATGCGAATCTGATTAATAAAGATGACTACAGTCTTCGACTTTGCCACGATCGCGGTGAGTTTTCTAAGCGCTTGTGACATGAGGCGTGCCTGGCGTCCAACGTGCGTCTGCTCCATGTCACCCTCAATTTCCGCTTTTGGCGTTAGGGCCGCAACCGAATCTATGACAATGACATCAATTTTTCCCGAGCGAACGAGTGATTCTACTATGTCGAGCGCCTGCTCTCCGGTGTCAGGTTGAGATACCAAAAGATCCTCAACTTTTACACCGAGTCGCTTGGTGTAGTCCGGGTCTAGTGCGTGTTCAGCGTCAACGAAGGCGCAAATCCCGCCTCTTTTTTGTGCTTCTGCAATGATGTGAAGCGAGAGCGTGGTCTTACCAGAGGACTCAGGGCCAAATATTTCAATAATACGCCCTCGCGGCACACCACCGATCCCGAGCGCGGCGTCGAGCCCTATTGATCCTGTTGGTATAGCGTCAATACTCACGCGCGGAGCTGCTCCGAGCATCATGATAGCTTCTTCGCCAAACTTTGTTTTTATAGAGGCAAGCGCATCAGCTATCGACGCGTGACGATCTGACTTGGTCTCGGTCTGCGGAGCTTTCTTTTTGAGCGCCATGTAATGCTTCGTGAGTGTGTATAAAGCGTATCGTGCGTACTTCTTCGCGCCCAAATCGGTCGCGCGCCCGTACCTCAAACACAGTATAGCCCGCGGGGTAGGAGCGCTCCAGTCTGAAGGACCCATCCTCTCCAAGCGGAACAGGGTGTCCGTTCACTGAGAGGTGGGTGACGCGGGCGGTATGTCCTACGACGGCTACAGTATCGCCAACGACGGTCATTCCTTGACTTGGAGTATCTACTGCGAGCAGAGGACCGCGGAGGAGTGGCGCGGTGACAAAAAGAGCGTACGCGAGAGTGAGTATTCCACCAACGGCGGCCGCAGCGAGATACGCGCGGTTACTGGTGGGCACTGAGAACACTCGCTCACGACTCATCATAGGTCTCTGCAGGGCGGCTAGAGAGGACTTCGCGCGGTCGAGCTCCATCTTGGGGACCGATAATCCCTTTTTCTTCCAAGAGGTCCATAAGGCGCGCCGCGCGAGAATATCCTATGCGTAGCTTGCGCTGAAGCAGAGAAGTAGAGGCGCGCCCGGCCTCCTCGACCGTCTGCTTAGCCTCTGCAAAGAGATCGTCATCGCCACCCTCATCTTCAAGGGTCGCGCTAAAAATAGCATTCGGCGAGGCATCATTGCTTTGCGCAGTTATCGCAATGTCATCAACAGCACGCTCATTGTTTGACCGGATAAATGACACAACCTCCTTAACCTCGTTTTCTGAGACAAACGCAGTCTGTATACGATGCGGTTTCGGCATATCGGCCGACTGGAAGAGCATATCGCCCGCACCCAGCAAGTTTTCCGCTCCCGGCGCATCGAGGATAGTGCGAGAGTCTATTTGTGACGCGACTTGGAGGGCAATACGGGCAGGTACGTTTGCCTTAATGAGGCCGGTGATAACGTTTACCGAAGGACGTTGCGTAGAGAGAACGAGGTGGATACCCACCGCGCGAGACATTTGAGCCAGTCGTACGACCGCAGCCTCTAGTTCACGAGGGTATGACTGCATAATGTCTGCAAGCTCGTCAATAAATATGACAATGTACGGCATCTGATCCGGTGCCTCTGAGTCACCATCGCCAGGCTTCCATGTGGCAACAACATTCTCGTGGTACGAGCCAATATCTCGTACGGAGTGCGTTTCTAAAAGGTTATACCGGCGTTCCATCTCTTTACCCGCCCACTTGAGGGCAAGAATGGCTTTCTTGGGGTCTGTAATGACGGGGGTAAGGAGGTGCGGAATGCCGTTGTAGAGGGTTAACTCCACGCGCTTTGGATCGATCATGATAAACCGCAGCGTCCCTGGCCCGTTCCTGAAGAGGAGGGAGCTGATCATGGTGTGGATGGTGACTGACTTACCTGAGCCGGTTGCACCCGCGACGAGGAGGTGCGGCATTTTTGCGAGATTGAGGTAGTGCGGACTGCCTGCGATGTCGCGACCGAGCGCGCAGAAGAGTGGTCGTTTTTCAGTGCGAAACTTGTCATCTGAGAGGAGGGACGCGAGCGCGACCGTGGCTTTCTTTTGATTAGGTACCTCAATACCCACCAACGACTTGCCTGGAATGGGGGCTTCAATACGTATTGGCGAGGCGGCGAGCGCAAGTTCAAGATTGTTCTGGAGAGAGACAATTTTTTGAAGGCGTACTCCTTCGGCTGGCTTTAGGGCAAAACGCGTGACTGTAGGGCCAATAGCTACCTCATCCATGTCTACAGTGATTCCAAAGTTTTGCAGCGTACGCTTTATGATATTGGCGTTTGCCTTAATGTCGCCAGTTTCTGGCTTGCCCTTCTCTCGTTCAAGAAGAGACATCGGAGGCGGGGTGTAGGCAACATCGCTTAGCTGAAATCCGACTGCAGCTGGTACATCATCCTGCGCTATTGGCTCGGGCTTCTTCTCAGTGCGGCGGAAGGGGGTAAAAACCTTCGGTACCTCATCCCGAGGCTCCGGCTCATCCGCTACTCCATCTGAAGGTGCATCAGATTCATCGGCGTCTACATCTGACGCGTCAGTCGTATCGTCTTCTGTGGTCGAGCGAGGGAAGCGGAGTGGCGTGTCGAGCGCGAGTAGTGTGCCGACAAGTGCGATAGCCGCGAGCACGATACTTCCAAAAATCACGTCAAAGAGCGCTACGAACGGGTAGGCGATTGCACCCCCGACAAGCCCGCCATACTCACCAGCGACGGAAAGAATAGCGATACCTGAGGCAAACAGAAGTGCAGCACCGAACGCGCGAGTACCCCCGACACCGGATGGTTCACGGTCACGGAACAACCCAATCGCCATAAACGCGAACGAAAGCGGTATCAAAAAATACCCAAAGCCGAAAAGAGTCTCCTTCAGCACCTCATAAATCAGATCGCCAAGCTGTCCTGCGTACCCTACAGACGCAAGGAGGAAGAGAAGCGCAACAATAAGCGCAAGGAGAGCGTAGATACTCCGCAGTGTTTCTGCACGCACTGCAAGGGAAACGGATGGGATTGAAAAACGAGGAGGTAACGGTTCTTTTGCGCGCTGTCTTTTCTGAACTTTTTTCGCCATATGTACTACATAAGTGTACCACTCTGAGACCTGAAAAGCGGGTCCGTCAAGTTGACCGATAGGCCAGAACGACTGTACGCTGTCCTAGAGATAAAAAGGCCTTAAAAAGACTATGACTGATGAAATAAAAGACCCTTCAAAGCATATTCAAAGGTCACGCACCGACAAAGACATGTCTATACTATATCCCACTGCATTTGCTAATGAGCACCACGCGTATGTGTCGCGTAAGGCAGAGAGACTATCAACCGCAATACATGTAGTCACTGGATTTATTGGTAAAGATGAGCCTATCCGCAAGTTTCTCAGAGAAATTTCAATCACCCTTATGAGTGCGGCCACAGATCGCACACGTCTTGCCGAGCTTGGCCCCGAATCTTTTTCCTCACGCTGCGCAGAGGTCGGGCACCTTTTGAATACCGCGGAGGCCTCCGGCCTTGTCTCTGCCATGAATGCTCGGCTTATTGCGGACGAGTATGCAAAGCTCGCCACATTTGTATCAGACAGATATGAGTTCATTAGACTACAGACGGCAGACATAAAAGACACTTTCACCATAAGACATTCGCAGGATTCCAAAAAGACACCAGTAGCTAATTCTGTGGCAATCGAAGATGGTTTATATATAAAGGACACAAGCACAGTGTCCGGTAGAAAGGCGGACTTGCTCAGTCTTTTTAATACGCGCGATAAGATTTCTATAAAGGACGCGGTGCAGTCTGTCCGCGGTGTGTCTGAGAAGACAATTCAGCGCGACCTGCTTGCGCTTGTGGCGGATGGGGTCCTAGTCAAGGAGGGGGAGCGGCGCTGGTCGGTGTATAGGAAGGCCTAGGCGTAGCGCAGATTATGCGTAAGCTCATTGTGCGCGCTCTCTATATATAGAGTGCGGCCACTGAGTCCGGTGTCCGCGGTGCTGTCCCTGCAGGCTGTATCGGATTCCTTTGGTGTTGCGCGTGTTCTCCGTTGGTTGCATCAGAGGCCGCTTTACGGTACTATAGCGGGGTGGTATTTGGACTCCCACTCAATCAGTCCTCCGCTTTCTAGGGAGGATTTTGGGCGTCTAAGTAATCCACATAACCCACAGGTACCGTCTGCCTCGCACTAAGTACGGTGGCGGTATACTGGCTAGAACCGGTTCCCCTCGGGATCGGGGGAGTGCGTAGCACTCCTTAGCTCATTGACATGTACATATACCGGCCAAGAATTTGTTAGGTTACTTTTTTCTGTGCGGAAGCTCTGTCCAGTGGCGGCTCTCTCCCGAACTCCTCATTCTTTCTTAGCCATTCAACCTTCCGAACGCTCTGTTGTGCGCGGTCGGTAGGGAATGGAATTAGTTGTGCTTTATCAGTTAGTAGTTAATAACTTTACAAGTTCGCTAGTTACTTATGACTCTTAAGAACACTTTTGCGAAAGTTGCATCCGTTGCGGTTGCAGCTTCGCTGGTTGTCGGAGTTGCGACTTTCGGTGCTACAGCAAATGCTGCAGCGCTTACATCGGCGCAGGTCCAGTCAATCATCTCGCTCCTTCAGTCTTTCGGGGCTGATGCGACGACTATCGCGAACGTCCAGGCATCTCTCACGGGTTCTGCTCCGTCAGTCCCGTCGACGCCTTCGACTCCGGCATCATGCTCATTCACGCGCGATCTTACGATCGGTGCGACAGGTGCTGATGTTACAGCGCTCCAGCAGCGCTTGATCGCGAACGGCTACTCGATCGCAGCAGGTGCTACGGGCCGCTTCGGCTCGCAGACCCAGGCAGCGGTCAAGGCATGGCAGACAGCGTCAGGCATCACGCCTGCAGCTGGCTACTTCGGCGCTCGATCTCGCTCGGCGCTCTGCGCAGGCGGTACGGTAACGACTCCGACCACTCCGGTTGCGGGCACGGGCCTTACAGTCTCAGCAGGTGCATCGATCGCGAATGCTCTTGCACCACAGGGTGCATCACGCGTTCCGTTCACGAACTTTAGCGTCACTGCAGGTACTGACGGCGACGTGACCGTTAACTCGGTTACTGTCCAGCGCGTTGGTTCCGCTCAGAACGCATCGTTCGCGGGCGTGATCCTTGTCGACCTCGACACAGGCATGCAGGTTGGTACTTCAAAGACCTTCAATTCGAACAACCAGACAAATGTCGGTGCTCCAATGGTGGTCAAGGCAGGTACGACCAAGCGCTTCCAGATCGCAGGCAACATGAACTCGTCGCTCTCAAGCTACGCGGGTGAAGTCCCGGGTATCTCAGTGATCGGCGTGAACACTTCTGCTGCGGTCTCTGGCTCGCTCCCAATTACGGGTGCATTCCACACGATCAACGCGACACTCACTGTCGGCTCGCTCACACTCGCTTCATCGAACGCATTTGCCTCAAACGCAAACGCATCGAAGGAGATCGGTACTACCGGTCAGCGCGTAACGGGCTTCCGCCTCACGGCAGGTTCTGCTGAAGATGTGCGCCTCAAAACGCTCACCTTCAACCAGACTGGCTCTGTTTCAGCTAACGACCTCGCAAATGTGATGGTTATGGTTGGTACGCAGTCATACCCGATGACGGTCTCTGCAGACGGTAAGTACTACACAGCATCACTCGGCTCAGGCCTCGTGATTGCAAAGGGTAATCAGGTTGACGTCTACGTAACGTACGACATCGTGGGATCAAACTCATCGGGTCGCACGGTCATCTTTGACGTTGATAAGAACACCGATATCTTCGGTACTGGTGAGATCTATGGCTACGGAATTTCTCCGGCAGTAGGATCAAGCGCAGTTCCGACGTCACGCGGTACGTTCACGATCACTTCAGGAACTCCATTCATCTACGCTACTCAGGTCTCTGTGACCGGCGCTTCGGCGACGACCATCACGAAGGCTAACGAGGTTCCGGCGCAGAACATTGCAATCAACGTTCCGAACCAGCCGCTTGGTGGCTACATCGTAGACCTCAAGGGTGAGGACATGACGGTTGCGTCATCAGTCTTCACGATCGCATCGACCACTGGTTCAGGTACAGGCCTCCTCACGAACCTCACGATTGTCGACGGAAACGGCGCGGTCGTTGCAGGTCCGGTTGACGCGGTCTACACCAACTCAACTACGCAGACCGTGACCTTCACCGATACGATCACCTACAAGGTTGGTCGCGGTGTCTACACGCTCCGCGGTAAGGTTGCGTCAACGATCGGTGGCAATGGTACGTACGTAGTTTCGACCAACCCTTCAACGGGATGGACGACGGTCAAGGGCGTCACGACGGGTAACACCATCTCGCTCTCATCGTACGGCTCGTTCTCACTGAACACGATGACGGTTAAGGCGGGTGCATTGGTTATCGGTCCGGCAGCATCGCCTGCATCGCAGACGATCACTCCGGGCGGATCATCGGTTCTCCTTTCGAACTTCCAGTTCGATGCCTCACAGTCTGGTGAAGATGTTCGCATCTCATCACTTCCTGCTCGCCTCACGTTTGCAACAGGTGCAGCTACTGAGCTCACTTCGTGCGCAATCTTTGACGGCAGCACACAGCTCTCAACTGGTTCGAACGTTGTGAATCCGTCAGGCACCTCGCCTTCGGACAACACGTTCACCCTCGACAATCCGGTAACGATTCTCAAGGGTACAGTTAAGACGCTCGGCCTCCGCTGTAACGTTTCAGGTTCGGCAACGAACAATGCAACGTTCGCATGGGCACCGGGTGCAGCTGCATTCACCACGAACTTCACTGTTACGGGCGCTACCTCAGGTACGTCTGTGACACCGACCGCAAGCTCGGGCACTGCTCCGACCTTCACGATCGGTACTGGTTCGGTCACGGTTACGACCGACGCATCATCACCGAGCTACCAGCTCGCCGCAGCTAACTCGACCGGCGTGACGAACGTCGCAATCAAGTTCCGCGCGACGAACGAGGATGTCAACCTCCAGAAGGTTGGCCTCCAGCTCACCAACACTGCATCATCATCAGCGTCTGACCTCGTGAAGGTCTCACTCTGGGATGGCGCAACGAAGGTCGGTGAAGCGACATTCTTGAGTGGTTCAACCGTTGCAACTTCGACCCTTACCTCAACCGTGCTTCTTACGAAGAACTCGGACAAGGTACTTACGGTCAAGGCTGACTACGGTGCAATCGGTACTGGCGAGGCAGTTACCTTCTCAGGTCGCCTCGTTGCTATTGACTACAGGAATGCTGAGGGTACTGGCGCACAGTCAGGCACCACCATCTTCCCGTCGGGCTCATCAGCATCAGCTGGTACGCGCGTCATGAAGTCATTCCCAACCGTCTCGGTTGCGGGTACGATCAACGGTTCTACCGGTCTTGCGGACGGACGCCTCATGCAGTTCAAAGTAACTGCAGATGCAGCTGGCCCAATTGGTATCACCCAGTTTGCGTTGAACCTCGCGACTACAACCGCGTCGGTCACCAACGTAAACATCCTGGGCTTCACGGATTCGGGCTTCTCGACTCCGGTCTCAGGCGTTACAGCTGACGGCTCTCTCGAGGCAACAGCAAACGCTGTCCCGGGCACCGGCAACGTCATCGTGAACGTCCAGACCTCTGGCGGCACGGCGACTGCGATCCAGGTTCCGGCAGGCGGCACTCGCTTCTTCGAGGTTCGCGGTTCAGTTTCCGGCACTGCGACAGGTGCAGCGGTTACGACCAAGCTCCTTGGTTCGTCATCGTTCCCGTCAACGTCGGCAACGGTTAACCAGAACCCACTCCTTGCGGCTTCGGCTACAGGAGTAAGTGCGTCAGATGCGGTATTCGTCTGGTCACCTAACTCGACCACGACGGCTACGCGCAGCGACCAGGACTGGACGAACGGTTACGGTGTAACTGGTCTCCCAGCAGGCGGTCTCTTCGCGACCCGCTCACACTAATCCTCACGGGTTAGTCAGGTCAGCACAGTGGCTGACGCAAAAAACCTCCCTCACGGGAGGTTTTTTGTTTGTCTGCGTAGACAGGGTATACTGGCGCCATGCATATGAATAAAATAATTGTTAGTCTTGTTGGGGTAGTAGCCCTCGCTGGAGTAGCTCTGGGTATGTACTATGCTGTTTCAGCAGGAATTTTTTCGCCCGCACCACGAGAAGAAATAGTCTACGTACTAGAGTCAGTAAAAGACGGTACGTACACGGGAACACTCCCATCGCTCGATCACCGCATCGGTCCCTCAACACTTCCTGAAGAGGCGCGAGCAGCGTTCGATGCGAAAGCGCGTGAAAACCAACAGCGCCTCGCTCGCGTACCATACGACGGCAATGAGTGGATGAATCTTGCACTTCACTACAAGTCGGGTAACGATACTAAGGCAGCCGAAGAGGTATGGAATTTTATTGTCGCCGTTACGCCCTCGAATGTGACTGCAATCAATAATCTCGGTCGCCTCTATCATTACGACTATAAAGATTTCCCGAAGGCGGAAGAATTTTTCCGACAGGCACTAGCTGCTAATCCCGACCGACCCGAAGCGTACATCGAGCTCTTTGATCTCTATCGCTACTCGTACAAGAAGGACACGACTGCGGCAGTTGACATCTTGACTGAGGCCGCAGAGCGCTTCAGCGACAGTCCGAACTATCATGCATTGCTTGGCGTCTACTACCGTGATGCGGGGCGCACAGGACTTGCGCGGATACATTTTGAGAAGGCGCTTTCGATTGCGCGAAAAATCGGGGATCTTAACTCCGTATCTACGCTTACGAGTGAGCTCTCGCGCCTCTAGCGTATGCCGACGCCCGAGTTTTATAAATTTTTGGCGGTATTTGTTGCGATTATTCTCTTGACGCTTCTTATACTTGTGTTCCTTGAGGGAGGCGTGCTAGGATAGGCGATAGCACGGCTAGAGACAGCAGGGGACAGGTGCAGTGGTTGCTCATGTCTTAATCATCCTGCCGAGGTCGCACTCGTCCGTGCCATTAGAAACCTTAGGGATATTCCTATGGCTATTACCAAACAAAAGAAAGCTGACATTTTGTCGCAACTGGGTTCCGCGCTTTCAGGCACGGCATCGGGCGTCTTTGTCTCCTTCAAAGGACTCACCGTAGCCGAGGTTACGGAACTGCGTCGCGAGCTCAAAAAGGATGCGGTCAAGTATCAGGTCGTCAAGAAAACGCTCTTGAAGCGCGTGCTTACCGACAAGAATCTCTCGGGCGACATGCCGAGCCTTGATGGCGAGGTCGCGGTTGCATACCTTGCGAGTGGCGATGACCTCTCTGCGCCGGCTCGCGGTCTTCAGACCTTCGTAAAGAAATTTAAAGAGAAACTCGCGTTTCTCGGAGGCTTTGTAAGCGGGGCGTACTTGTCCCGCGATGAAATGCGCGCGCTTGCAGCAATTCCGCCGGTACCGGTATTGCGCGGCATGTTCGTAAATGTTATTAACTCGCCAATTCAGCGATTCGCTATCGCGATGAGTGAGGTGGCAAAAACTAAAACTAATTACGTATGACTCAAGACGAAATTATTACAGCGGTAGAAAAGATGTCCGTCATGGAGCTTAACCAGCTCGTGAAGGCGATTGAGGAGAAGTGGGGTGTTTCAGCAACTGCAGTTGCTGCAGCAGGTCCTGCGGTTGCCGCGGATGCAGGTGAGGCGAAGTCAAGCTTTAACGTGAAGCTTGTGGATGGTGGTGCGCAGAAGATCGCCGTCATTAAGGTAGTGAAGGAAGCGCTCGCTCTTGGTCTCAAAGAAGCGAAGGACCTTGTTGATGGTGCACCGGCAGTACTTAAGGAAGGAATGAAGAAGGAGGATGCTGACGCCCTGAAAGCTGCTGTTGAGGCAGCAGGAGGAAAGGTTGAGTTGGTCTAATCCCGAGATCGTGTTACAAAATCCCCGAACTGCGGGGATTTTGTTTTTTGCCCGCTCCGCCTGTAGAATGGCGACACATGTTTCAAGAGCTTTCGAAATTGTTTGCGACACCGCTCCGCATTAAGCTCGTTAAACTTTTTGCGCTTGAGCGCGGTGCGTACCGAGCCGCAGCAGTGGCATCGCAGCTTGGTGCGCCACGTGCATCCGTTGCAGCTGAGATTTCTTCACTGCACCGCCTTGGCATTGTGCGTCGCGTACGAACGCCGCAGGGACTCGAGTTTGTATGGAACTCGGACTACGCACATGCCTTGAGCTTGCAGCAGTTTATTATTGCGGTTACTACGCCTACCGATCAGGTCGTACAGCGCTCATTCAAACCGCTTTCTCCGTACCTCGTGGTAGTTGCAGGCACGCTTGCGGATGAGACGCGTGGCGCAGTAGACATCCTCATTGTTACCAAGCGCCCGCAGGATCCGCGCATTGGGAAGGTGGTCAAACGACTTGAGGCGACAACGGCAGTGCCGATCCGGTATGCCGTACTTGAAGTGGGCGAGTACATTGCACGACGCGAAGGTTTTGACCGCATGTTGCGCGACATTTTCGACTTCCGCCACCGGGTCATAATTGGTCGGGCGTAATCAACAGTCCGTCACGGGCACTATAGGTAGGGTGCTATCCTGACAGAGGCGGCGTATGCCGCCGCATTACAAAACTTTTAGTACATAGTTCACCCCCATGCTTATTCAAACGTGGTCAACAGTACTCACTATGTCGTTCCAGAATCTCTGGTACGGTGTCGTTCAGTACTTGCCGAACATCCTGGTTGCCGTCATCATTTTCGTGATCGGCTGGCTCCTCGGATCCGCACTTAATAAAATTATCGTTCAGGTCGTGAAGAGCATTAAGCTCGACAGCGCACTGAAGAGTACTGGTCTTACGGAGACGGTGGAGCGCGCAGGATACTCACTCAACATCGGTGCCTTCATTGGTACCTTGGTGCAGTGGTTTGTTATCATTGCGTTCCTCACAGCGTCGCTGGATGTCCTTGGTCTCTCACAAGTCAACGCGTTCCTCCAGTCGACGGTACTTATGTACCTTCCGCAGGTGATCGTCGCAGTGCTCTTCATTGTGGTCGGTGCCGTGCTTGCTGATGTTGCGCAGCGCGTCATCACTGGTGCCGCACGAGCCGCTGACATCCGCTCTGCTGGATTTGCGGGCACAGTCGCAAAGTGGGCAATCCTCGTGTTTGCAATCCTTGCGGCGCTCGATCAACTCCAGGTTGCGCAAGCATTTGTGCAGACCTTGTTTACGGGTATTGTCGTATCGGTCTCCCTTGCCCTAGGTCTTGCCTTCGGCCTCGGCGGACAAGATGCCGCAGCTCGCTACATCGAGAAGTTGCGTGGCGACATTAGTCCAAAAAAGTAAGCGAATAGACAAAAACCCCGCCATTTGGCGGGGTTTTTTACTGTGTACAACCCGGTGGATAAGGCCGTGTATAAGCACTACCTCTCTCCGGCGGGGTCTGCTTGACACCCTAGGAGCCTGGGAGTATACTCGTTTTAGTTTATGAAGGTAGTAAGAGGCACCCTGCGGTCAATGGCGTAACCTCTGTTGTGGGTCACGTCAGGCCGCTCGGAAGCGGCCTTTTTTCTTCCTCATAAACTGTTCATTGACAACTTGCATCGCACACAACAAAAAACACTGAGCAAGTGTTAAGTTAATGACACTTGAATCGTTAATTGTGGTTTTCAGACTTCCTTAGGGAGTCTGAAGGGTGTATGGTGGATGCCTTGACTCTATATGGCGAAGAAGGACGCGGCGGTCGGCGATACGTTTCGGGGAGGTGACGAGCAACCTTTGATCCGGAAATGTCCGAATGGGGAAACCCCATGCTGGTAATGCAGCATGACGTTCAGAGGATTCTGAACGAGCAAACCTCGGGAATTGAAACATCTTAGTACCGAGAGGAAAAGAAACTAACGCATGGCGAACTTTACGCTGGGCAGCGGATGCTGCTTCCAAGCGTTAAGTTCGTCGCAGCATTCCCTTAGTAGCGGCGAGCGAACGGGGAGGAGCCCAAACTGCTTTGAGCAATCGAAGCAGGGTTGTACGGTGATGACGTTCCACTTGTTGGAAGAAGAGTTACAAAAGTGTTGTATAGACGAATCTGCTGGAAAGCAAAGCCCTAGAGGGTAATAGCCCCGTCGTTGAAATGCAATACTCTCTTTTGTCATCGTTCGTGAGTAATCCGAGACACGAATAGCTTGGATGAATCCGGGAGGACTAACTCCCAAGGCTACATACGTATAGAGATCGATAGTGAACCAGTACCGTGAGGGAAAGGTGAAAAGTAGTCCGGAAGGACGGTGAAATAGATCTGAAACCATACATCTACAAAGAGTCGAAGAGGAGAAATTCCTCGACGGCGTGCCTATTGAAGAATGAGCCGGCGAGTTTACGCACACGGCATGGCTAAGGGCGCGAGTCCGGAGCCGAAGGGAAACCGAGTGTGAACAGCGCGTTCGTCGCGTGCGTAAGACCCGAAACGGGATGAGCTTACCATGAGCAGGGTGAAGTTTCTCGAAAGAGAGATGGAGGCCCGAACCATATGATCGTATAACGTCTGTGGATGACTTGTGGTAAGGAGTGAAAAGCTTACCGAATTCCGTAATAGCTGGTTCTCTCCGAAACAGCTTTTGGGCTGGCGTCAGATGTTCCCCATGGGGGTAGAGCACTGGAAGGAACAAACAGGGAGAAATCTCGTTGTTCCTATCAAACTCCGAATACCATGGATCAAAAATCTGGCAGTTAGACTATGGGCGCTAAGGTCCATCGGTCGAGAAGGGAAGAGCCTAGATCTCAAGTTAAGGTCCCAAAATCTACGCTAAGTGCATCTCAAGGAGGTGAAGATTCGTTGACAGTGAGGATGTTGGCTTAGAAGCAGCCACCATTTAAAGAAAGCGTAACAGCTCACTCATCGAGAGTCTTTGCGCCGAAGATAATCGGGGCTAAGCGTAGTACCGAAACTGAGGAATCCAACACCCTCCGGGGAGTTGGATTGGTAGGAGAGCGCTCGTACTCGCAACGAAGGCAAAGGGGTGACCCATGCTGGAGTAGTACGAGGTGAGAATGCCGGCACAAGTAACCGCAATGCAGGTGAGATCCCTGCACGCTGAAAAACCAAGGTTTCCTGGGCAACGGTGATCGCCCCAGGGTTAGTCGGTCCTAAGGGGATGGCGAACGCCGCACCCGATGGCCATACGGTTAATATTCCGTAACCTGGTATGTTTTGCTATGGAGTGACGAACAGTTGTATGTGTCGCGCACAATTGGATGTGCGTGCGTGCCGTGAAGCTGCCACATAGGAAAATCCGTGTGGTAAGGCTGAGCGGAGCGCCAATGTCGCGAGTCATCGCGACAGAGGATGCGGAGCACTGTTCCGAGAAAACCTTCTATGCGTTAAGACATATTAGTCCGTACCACAAACCAACACAGGTGGTTAGGTCGAGTAGACCAAAGCGAACGAGTGAGAGGTCCTCAAGGAACTCGGCAAATTAGCGGCCGTAAGTTAGCGATAAGGCCTGCCCTCAATTAAGTTTGGGGGCCGCAGCGAAAGATTCCCTAGCGACTGTTTACCTAAAACACAGCTCCCTGCGAACTCGTAAGAGGATGTATAGGGGGTGACGCCTGACCGATGCCAGAAGGTCAAGTACGGTTGGTGAGATTATATCAAGCTGGACTGTATAAGCCCTGGTGAATGTCGGCGATAACTATAATCGTCCTAAGGTAGCGTAATTCCTTGTCCGGTAAGTTCGGACGTGCACGAATGGCGTAACGACTGGGGAACTGTCTCGAGGACTTGCTCGGTGAAAATACAATACCGGTGAAGATGCCGGTTACCTGCAGTTAGACGAAAAGACCCCAGAAGCTTTACTGTAGCTTCGTATTGGGAGTACGATTCACATGCGTAGCATAGATGGGAGAGGTTGAAGTATCGGTTTTGGCTGATATGGACTCGTCAGTGAAATACCATTCTTGTGCGTTGTACTTTCTAACCTCGCGATAATACGCGGGAGACAGTGCGTGGCGGGCAGTTTGAGTGGGGCGCTCTCCTCCTAAAAAGTAGCGGAGGAGCCTACAAAGGTTCGCTAGGCGCGTATGGAAAGCGTGCCGGTCGTGTAATGGCACAAGCGAGCTTAACTGTGAGACATGAGCGTCGAGCAGACACGAAAGTGGAGCATAATGAACCGATAGTCCGCATTAGATGCGGCTAGAGATTATCTGATAAAAGTTACTCTGGGGATAACAGGCTAGTTCCGCCCAAGCGTCCATAGCGACGGCGGAGTTCGGCACCTCGATGTCGGCTCACCACATCCCGGAGCTGGAGAAGGTTCCAAGGGTTTGGCTGTTCGCCAATTAAAGTGGTACGCGAGCTGGGTTCAAACCGTCGAGTAGTTCTATAGGGACTATTGGACGGTTTGAATCCCGAGGCAGCATACAAAGACAACAACGTAGAAAAGAAATTCGACAATACTCACGGCGGTCCACACTAGGAATAGTGTGTGAAGAAAGTACCTGATATCGGGAAAACCCCCACGCTGTTTATCACAGCCATGGGCAATTCCGAGGGACGTTCGTATGAACACCCGTAGAGACTACATGGTACTCACCAAGAACTGGTGAAGGTCTAGTCCAATGCATACAGGAATGTATGAGAACATGCGTGAGACAGGTTGGTCTCCTATCTACTGCAGGCGTGGATTCTTGAAGAGAGTCGTCCTTAGTACGAGAGGACCGGGATGAACTGACCTCTGGTCTACCTGCTCTGGCGCCAGCCGGATCGCAGGGTAGCTATGTCGGGAAGGGATAACCGCTGAAAGCATCTAAGCGGGAAGCCTACTCTAAGATTAGGAATCGTTAAGGACCCTGAGAGATGATCAGGTTGATAGGCGTTAGGTGTACGTGCAGTAATGCATTGAGCCGAGACGTACTAATTGTCCGATCTCCCTAGGGAAGTGTGAAAATCATAGACGATACCAGTGTGTTTGTGCGGTGCAAGTAGTGAGAGCTCTGTTCTGGTGATTTGACGCCGTGGTCACACCCGATCCCATTCCGAACTCGGCAGTTAAGCGCGGTAGTGGCGATGATACTCGAAAGGGGAAAGTAGCCAGTCGCCAGAACAGAGCTCTCACCATGACGAACACAGCCGCCGTAAGGCGGCTTTTTTCGTGCGTACTGTGGGCCTGCTTGCTACACTGGCTGTATGCAGTGGGCACAGCGCAGAAAGGTATTCATAGCTCTCAGTATTGCCGCGTCAGGAGCACTCGTCTGCGGAGCTCTTTGGTTTGGTCTCTTCTACCGCGCGCCATCATGTACAGATGGTGTACAAAACAATGACGAACGGGGCGTTGACTGCGGTGGATCCTGTGCGCGGCTCTGCGCCGTGCCTCGGGTCGATCCGCTTTGGGCACGGGCTGTGCGCGTCGCGGACGGCGTGTATCACGGTGTCGCACTCATCAGAAATCCTGAGCAAGGTGCGAGCGGAACAGATATTGAGTACCGGTACTCTTTGTACGACGCTCAGGGAATTCTCGTAGCGGAGCGCCGTGGTGCACTAACACTGCAACCGAACGAGGTCCGCGTGTTGTTCGAGTCGAGTATCATTACGGGTTCTCAGCGCCCTGTGCGCGCGGTCGTGAGTCTGAATGGGGGAGAATGGGAGCGCGGTACGCGAGACGCATCTACTGTTTCAGTCATTCCCGGCGTTCTTGATAGCGGAGCGCGTACGCTCACCGCGACTCTTGTAAATGACACGCCTCTCGATGTGCGCAATGTGGTTGCGAATGCGCTCCTCTTTGATAGTGACGGGATTCTGGTCACGGCCTCCGAGACGCGTGTGCCTCTTCTAAGGGCTCGCTCGCGCACAGAAGTTGTATTTACCTGGATAGAACCATTCGCACGTCCTATTGGTACGACGGACGTTTTGGTGCGGGAAGATGATGCGCGTCGGAATTGATTGGGTGCTCCTCGGCGCTGCGCTCGCGATTGCGGCTGCGGGGCTTGTATCTATGGCCGGATTTTCTGGTGACACAGGATTTGCTGAGCGGCAGCTTATTTGGGTTGGGTTGGGGCTTTGTGTGTACTTCACCCTAGCCTCTTTTGATTTACGCTTTTTGCGACGCACGTCGGTTGTCGTTGCTGTATATGCTATTGCCGTTTGTATGCTCGCACTTCTTTTTATTTTTGGTTCAGTTTTTTCCGGAGCACAAGGGTGGTTTAATTTAGGTTTTTTTGCATTGCAGCCGGCCGATCCCGCAAAGTTCGCCTTGATTCTCGTCTTAGCTAAGTATTTTTCGCGGCGGCACGTAGAGATAGCTCGTTTTCGTCATATAGCGATTTCTGGTGCGTATGCCGGTATCATTTTTTTACTGCTCTTTTTTCAACCGGATTTCGGTTCCGCTGCAATTATTGGCGCAGTCTGGTTGGGTGTTGTACTGATTGCCGGTATACCGTTGAGGTACGTAGCGGGACTTGTTGGTGCCGGTGCAGTCGCGCTCCTTTTGTTGTGGAACTTTGGATTCGCCGAGTATCAAAAAGCACGAATCCTCTCCTTTATAAATCCACTTGGCGATATACACGGATCGGGCTACAACGCGTTTCAATCGACCGTTGCGATTGGCTCTGGGGGCCTTCTCGGTCAAGGGGTTGGTTACGGAACGCAGTCACGCCTAGAGTTTTTGCCGCAGCACGAGACTGACTTTATATTTGCTTCTTTTGCGGAAGAATGGGGTTTTCTAGGGGTGTGCTTGCTTATTGCGATCTTTGGTGTGCTGATAGCACGAATCGTCTCGCACGCTCAGCGCGGAGAGACTAATTTTGAATCGTTATTTTCGCTCGGTGTTGCAGTCATTTTTCTCGTGCATGCAACCGTGCACACAGGCACGAACGTAGGGCTTTTGCCGGTGACAGGCACCACACTTCCGTTTATGAGCTATGGCGGCTCGCATATTCTCGTAGAGTTCGGCATGCTTGGCATGGTCAATGCCATGAGTAGATACGGCAGGGCAGTACGCCCGCAGAATGCCACGGAGGTGGTCGGTCTGACTTAACCCTCGTAGACTTCTGATGTTTCTCGAATCATACGGTCGAGTGTAAAGTCTCGTTGTATTCGCTCGCGTAATGCCTCTGCGTATCGTACACGCGTATTGGGTAGTGTAAGAAACTCTGTCATAGATTCCGCGAGAGCTAGGTCATTAAATGCGTGCACGAGGTCTCCAGAAACTTGGTCGGTAATAATTTCGGGCACACCTCCCACTGCGGTAGCAATCACTGGAACACCAGCAAGTCCCGCCTCAAGAACGACATACGGTAATCCTTCTTTTCTCGAAGGAAGAATGTATGTGTCAAACGCGGGAATGAGGCGTGAAGCATTCTCAATAAATCCAACAAGATGCACACGGTCCCCGAGGGACAACTCACTAATTTTTTCGATAAGGCGTTCGCGCTCCTCACCGTCACCAATAATTACGATATGTGCTCCATCCACCAAGAACGCGGCTTCAATCAAAATATCGAGACCTTTATTGGTGTGGTGCTCAGCAATAGCGCCGAACACAAATGTATCAGGAGGAATCTGGGCCCTCTCTGAGAGTACTGCTCGGGCCTCGTCACGAGAGAGAAATTGTTGTGGTGCTATGCCATTGTGGATCGTTATGGTCCGTGACTTCAGGGGGGCTAGTAATGCATCGAAGTGGGAGACTGCGATCGTTTGATGCACGAGTGTCTGGGTTAAAAAAGACATGAGGAGGCGGAAGAGTCGTACGGAGCGCGTAACGGGCTCGTTAAATGCCCAACCATGCACTGTGTAGATTATGCGCGGAACATGCGCGAGTCGCGCTGCTAGTGCGCCGACGCCGCCTGCTTTTGCTGAATTGAGGTGTATGATGTCTGGCCGCTCGGCGCGAAAAAGTCGCATGAGCTCAATGCACGCTTTGACATCACCGCCAAACTCAACGTCACGCTCGAGGGTTGGTATGTGAATGGTGCGGATGCCGAGCGCTCGCGCTTCTCTGAAGAGGCGTCCGTCAGTTCCTGCGACGATGGTTATCGCGTATGTGGACGCGAGCGAGCGAGCGAGGTCAAACACATATCTCTGGGCGCCACCCCAGGTGCCTTTTGTAATAACTAAAAAAAGCTTTTTTTTCGCGCGTGGAAGCATTTAGTGCTTATTTTGTACCATAAAATCGAGTTCTATGCTACAGTGTCCGCATCGATGCTAGAGCGGCATACCCGTGATTTGAGTATTTTATTTCTCGGCGATATTGCGATTGCCGCGCTCTCACTCTGGCTCGCGCTGTACGTGCGTCGATTTGAAATACCGACACTGGCTTCTTATGCGGAGCACCTTGCTGTGTTTGGAATCCTTATACTTCTATCGTGTGTTGTGTTTGTAGCAGTTGGACTCTATGACCGGACTGTCGCTTTGTTTGAGCGTTCGCTTCCCGTAACGGTCTTTGAAGCGCAATCCGTAAACGCCGTGCTTGCCGTTCTTTTTTTCTTTTTTGCCCCTGTCGCGATTCAACCTAAAACAATACTCGTCTTGTACTTTGTCATCTCGACGCTTCTTATAATAGTGTGGCGCCTCGGGATCTTCCGAATCCGAACGCTGACGCGCCCTACGATGCCAGCTGTAATCGTTGGTCGCGGAGATGAGATAGATGCTATTGCGGCGGCGCTCTCTGAACCGCCATTCGTGCAGCTCTCCTGCGGAGCACGAATCGATGTAGACAAAGAAGATGCGTTCCTAGTGCGTCATGTTCTTGATACGGCAAGGACTGTCCGTGCGCTCTACGTCGTTGCGGATGAGCAATTTTCAGCACGTATTCGACCTGAATTACCGCGCGAGATGCGCATCATTGACGCTGCGGCTTTGTTTGAAGAGCGTACGTCACGCGCTCCGCTTTCTCTCATCGACGCTGAAACGTTTCGTGCCGCATCGCACTCGCGCGCGAATGTTCTCTATGATGCACTGAAGCGTGCTATGGACATTGGCGCTGCGGTCATTCTCGGTAGCGTATCGCTTCTGGTATATCCGGTTGTGTGGCTCGCGGTATATCTTGAAGATCGAGGGCCGCTGTTTGTACGGCAGGAGCGTGTCGGCCAGGGCGGTGTAGTGTTTCCAATGTACAAGTTTCGTTCAATGACCGGTAACGATAGCGGTGCGTACGGGGAGTCCGGAAAGACACAGCTCCGTGTCACTCGCGTTGGGGCATTTCTCAGAAAATCGCGCATTGATGAATTGCCCCAGCTTTGGTCGGTGCTCCTGGGATACCAGTCGCTCATAGGTCCGCGCCCAGAGCTGCCACCGCTTGTTGCGGAATATCGAACACGCATTCCGCTCTATGATTTGCGCCACTTAGTAAAGCCCGGACTCTCTGGGTGGGCGCAAGTGTATCACCAAGCACACCCACACCATGGCGCAGACGTAGAAGAGACTGAGCGCAAACTTTCATACGACCTCTACTACGTAAAGCACCGCTCACTCTTTCTTGATCTCGATATTGCACTGAAGACTATTAAGACACTCGCACTTCGCGTAGGAGCGTAACTATGCTGATTCACGGACATTCCATTGCGGAGTCACGACTACATGAGTTGCAGCTCGAGCGATCTAAACTTGGGCCGTTGACTCTTTCAATTGTAGTGATGCAGGAAGACGCAGTAACGAATTCGTTCTTAAAGATTAAGCGACGAGTTGCAGAACGTCTTGGGGTCGCGGTGGTGTACGTTCCGACACTTGCTGAGGCGGTAGGGGATGGAGTGATACTCCAGCTACCGCTCCCACTGGGCGTTGATCAAGATGTGGAGCGAAACAAGATTCCGTTCATGAAGGATGTAGATGGTTTGTCTGACGCAGCATTCGAGGCGTTTTGTCGGGGCGAGTTTCCTCCACCGCCGGTCGCGCGTGCTCTAGACGATATCTTGAAGCTGTATGATATATCATACAAAGACAAACAGGTGGTGGTGGTTGGTAAGGGAAGATTGGTGGGCGCACCTGCGGCGGAACTTTTTAGGCAGCGCGGTGCTCATGTCACCGTGCTTGAACGGGGAGCTCCGCTCGACGTGGTGCGCGAGGCAGACATACTTGTCTTGGGCGCGGGCTCTCCGGGGCTTATTACGCCCGAGCTCATACACCCCGGCGTCGTGATACTCGACGCCGGTACTTCAGAGTCTGCAGGCAAGGTGGTAGGGGACGCTGACCCTCGATGCGCTGAGCGAGCCTCTCTTATGACGGCGGTCCCGGGTGGCGTTGGTCCCATCGCCGTCGTCGAGATTTTTGCAAACCTCTTTGAGCTCGTTCGCAGGGGTCATACTGTCAGTGCTAGGACCTGATTGCGCAAACGAAAAAGTCGCGTCATACTGCCCCCTGTATGGGTAGTTCTCGAATTTTTGCGGCACTTATTCTCGCTCTCGGCGTCCTTATTGGATACTTTGTCTACACGACCGAAACCCCGGGGAATTCCTACGCATTTACCTACGGCCTTGACCTTGCAGGTGGCACGCACCTTCTCTACGGCGCTGATACAAATGAACTCGAGCCAAGCGCGGTTCCTGACGCGATGAACTCGCTTCGTGACGTTATAGAGCGTCGCGTCAACTTGTTCGGAGTATCGGAGCCGCTCGTCCAGGTAGAGCGCGGTGGTGTAGGATCAGACGGAGGGAATCGCCTTATTGTAGAACTTCCTGGCGTAACAAACATTGAGGAGGCGATTGCGGCGATTGGTAAAACTCCGACATTAGATTTCCGCCTCGCGGTTCCCGATCAAACATCAACCGCGTATGTGGCAACAGGACTTACGGGCCAGTACCTCGAGCGCGCCCAGCTTGAATTCGGGTCAAACGCACCGGGCGCGCTCCCTTCGCCGGTCATATTACTAACGTTTACCGCTGAAGGCGGCGAGCGCTTCAAGAACATTACTGAAGCGAATGTTGGTTCAGCGCTCGGTATTTTCCTCGACAATCAGCTCATTTCTGATCCCGTCATTCAAGAAGCGATCCCTGGCGGTAAGGCGACTATCACGGGCACATTTACTGCGGAAGAGGCACGAGAAATAGTGCGAAACCTTAACTTCGGCGCGCTTCCAGTTCCAATCTCGCTCCTTTCGTCGCAAACAGTTGGGGCATCTCTTGGGCAAGAGGCTATTGCCGCATCTGCGTTTGCGGGCCTTATCGGCTTTCTTCTCGTTGTGGTCTTTCTGATTGCGTGGTACCGACTGCCAGGTGTAGTGGCGGGTTTGGCGCTCCTCGCGTATGTTGCGCTGTCGTTGGCAATCTTTAAACTCATTCCAGTCACACTGACGGTGGCGGGACTCGCGGCGTTCATCCTCTCAATCGGCATGGCGGTCGACGCAAATATTCTTATTTTTGAGCGAACACGTGAGGAGCTCGAACAAGGAAAGTCGCTCATTGAAGCAATCGAACTTGGGTTCAATCGCGCATGGCTCTCAATCCGCGATTCTAACCTTTCATCCATCATTACCGGCACTATCTTGTACTGGATGGGTGGCACGGCGCTTATTCAGGGCTTTGCGCTTGTGTTTGTGATTGGTGTTCTTCTTTCAATGTTTACCGCAATCACCGTATCTCGAACACTTCTTCTCGCGATAGGTATGCGCGATACGCCACTCGCGCGACGCTTATTTGGTAACGGTATCGCATAACCTTGTATGTTCATTGTTCAATATCGACGACTCTGGTACGGTATCTCAGCGTTACTCCTCATAGCGTCCCTCGCATCAGTCTTTATCTTCGGACTCAAGTTCGGGATTGACTTCACCGGCGGCTCAATCATGGAGGTGCAGTACGTCGATTCGAAGCCGGAAAAGGAAGATATTGCTGCTGCACTCACTGCGGCCAACATCGAGGGCGCGTCGGTGCGCGAAACTGGTGCGTCAGGGTACTTGATCCGAACCCCATTTCTCACTCCGGAAGAGTACAGTACCGTACGCGCGGCACTTGGGGGGACAGAGGTGCGCTATGACGCAATCGGACCAGCGATCGGCTCCGAGCTCGCTACGCGAGCAGCATACGCTATCCTCCTCGTGCTTCTCTCAATTGCGCTCTTTGTCGCGTTTGCATTCCGCAAAGTCTCGAAGCCAGTATCGAGCTTTAAGTATGGCGGTGTGGCACTCCTCGCGCTCGCACACGACGTCATTGTGCCGCTTGGTGCCTTCGCACTCATGGGTCACGTTATGGGTGCAGAAGTCGATACACTTTTTGTTACCGCGCTCCTCGTCATTCTCGGCTTCTCAGTGCACGACACGATTGTCGTGTTTGACCGAACGCGCGAAAACCTCAAGCTCCTTGCAGATGCAAAGCGCACGGAACCGTTTGAAGAGACGGTCGGTCGTTCAGTATCACAGACCCTCGCGCGCTCCATCAACACCTCGCTCACTACCGTACTTGTGCTCGTAGCGCTCTACATCTGGGGACCCGAATCGACCGCGTTCTTTACGCTCACGCTCCTTATCGGTATCATCGCGGGTACCTACTCCTCAATCTGCATCGCATCACCGCTTCTTGTGACGTTGCAAAAGATGCAGAAAGATGTACCTGACGAGTCCAAAAAGAAGCGATGATCATTGGCCTTGCAGGATCCTTCGGAGCGGGGAAGGGCGCGGTCGTAGACTACTTGGTTGCGAAGAAGGGTTTTACTCACTACTCGGCTAGTAAATTTATTACCGAGGAGATTCTACGACGCGGTCTGCCGGTCAACCGCGACTCTATGACACTTGTGGCAAATGAATTGCGTGCAGCGCATGGACCTGCGTATATTATTGAAACTCTGTATGGAGAGGCGCAGAAGGCTGGCGGAAATGCTGTCATCGAGTCACTGCGCGCAGTAGCAGAGGTGAGAAAAATAAAAGCACTTGGTGGACGAGTCATTGGTGTTGATGCGCGGCCGGAACTTCGCTACGAGCGCTCAGTAAAGCGCGGGTCGCTCAAGGATACTGTTTCGTACGATAAGTGGTTGGAGCAAGAGCGCGCGGAGACGAACCCCGATGATCCGACGAAGCAGGACATTTTCGGTGCACTCAAGGAGGCCGATCTGGTTATAGAAAATAACGGATCGTTTGCAGACCTCGATAAGGAAATCGAAGCCGCACTCTGGAATTAAGTCCTGCATATTCTGTGGTTATAACTCGTGAAAATGTGCTGCAAGCAACTGTAGGTTTCAGCAGCGCATACTGTATTTGGTATGTGTTAGACCAGCTCAGTATCTTTGAGTTATCCATGACATCAGAAGAAAAGCATACTGCATTCATTATCGCTCTTGTGAACGTTATTCTGGCAGGATTGCTCTTGTTACCAAAGCGGAGGCGATGAATCTCCGATCCAGCGAGACTACTGGATCCGCGTGCCGGCAAACGGTTTACCGGAAAGGTATTTTTCAAACTCATCGAGTGCGGGGCCTATGATGGCCACCTCTATCCCTGCCTCAGCTGCCTCCTCAGCAGCGACTGGATCAAATGGGGCATTGAGGCCAGGGTCCCACTCGCTCGGCATCAGTGCGCGAAAATCGGTCCACGAGAGCGTATCGAACTTTGTAGCGGCAGGGTTTTTCTTGGGGTCTTCTGAGTAGACGGCGTCCACTGAGGAAATATTGACGAGTCGGGTCGCACCAACATTTTTTGCAATTTTTGTAGCTACGTAGTCGGTTGACCAGCCGGGCTGCCATCCGGCGGCTATGACAACATCCGCCTCTACTATTGGGTCAGTCGGGTCATCAATGAGTGCAGGATGCGCTTCAGCTCGAAACAAGGAGCGCAGTAAGTGACCATTCAACCGAGTCGCGTGTATGCCTATCCAGTCGAGATCGTTTTTTGAAAGTTCTCCAAGGGAGCGCGCTGCTTCCTGATACTCACGAGCAGTCTTGCCGCCGCCGGAAATAATAATAAATCGCTCGCCGGGGATGCGCGACCGGATCACTGTCGCGAAGCGCTTCAAGTACTCAGTATCAATACTATCTGGAACAATAACTGACCCTCCGAGCGACACCACCGTCCATCGGGCATTTCCCATGCGCCCACTCTACCATGCGGGGTGGGGGAAAGCTGTGGAAAATACTGTGCGTAAGGGGGTGGGGGTGTAGAAGGGTCCGTTCTTGACACAGTCGTTTGCGGCGAGTATACTCGTGAGAGCTATAGGGGTCTCCTCTATAGCATTGTTCTAACAGTATGTATACGGTCATCTAGTCACAATGTCTAGCTGTACTGTGTAACTGCTGTCGGAGCGAAAGCCTCCGACTTTTTGTTTCGGAGCGTTCCTTGAAAATTAAAGACGACAAGACAAAACCAGTATTGAATTCACACGAGCAAGTTTTTCTTCTGTTTCGACCATCGATTCGTGCCCGCCAATTGGAGGCATGAATCTTATATGAGAGTTTGATCCTAGCTCAGGGTGAACGCTGGCGGCGTGGATAAGGCATGCAAGTCGAGTGGGTTTAGACCCACGGCAGACGAGGTAGTAACAGGTAGGAACCTTCCTCTTAGTCGGGGATATTCCGTCGAAAGACGGCGCAATACCCGATAGTCTCTACGGAGTAAAGATTTATCGCTAAGAGAGGGGCCTGCTTCGTATCAGCTAGTTGGTAGGGTAACGGCCTACCAAGGCTATGACGCGTAGGGGAGCTGAGAGGCTGACCCCCACCGATCGCACTGAGACACGGGCGATACCTCTACGGAGGGCTGCAGCCGAGAATATTCGACAATGGGCGAAAGCCTGATCGAGCGACGCCGCGTGGTGGACGAAGTCCTTCGGGACGTAAACACCTTTTGGAAGGGACGAAGTCATTGACGGTACCTTCAGAATAAGGGGCTCCTAACTCTGTGCCAGCAGGAGCGGTAATACAGAGGCCCCAAGCGTTACCCGGAATCACTGGGCGTAAAGGATGCGTAGGTGGCGCACTTAGTCCTCCGTTAAATCCTTCCGGCTTAACCGGAAGATCGCGGGGGAAACGGGTGTGCTCGAGGATGTAATAGGTAAGCGGAACTCATGGTGTAGGGATTAAATCCGTTGATATCATGGGGAACACCAAAAGCGAAGGCAGCTTACTGGGACATTCCTGACACTGAGGCATGAAAGCGTAGGTAGCGAAAAGGATTAGATACCCTTGTAGTCTACGCCCTAAACGATGATCACTGGCTTTCGGGAGTATCGACCCTCTCGGAGGCGAAGCTAACGCGTTAAGTGATCCGCCTGGGTAGTACGGTCGCAAGACTAAAACTCAAAGGAATAGACGGGGACTCGCACAAGCGGTGGATTATGTGGCTTAATTCGATGTCGAACGCAAAACCTTACCAAGGTTAGAAATCTAGCTGCACGCTCTTCGAAAGAAGAGAAGCCTACGAGGGTGCTAGACAGGTGATGCATGGTCGTCGTCAGTTCGTGGCTTGAGCTGTTCCCTTAAGTGGGGAAACGAACGCAACCCCCGTTGCCTGTTTTATATGTCAGGCGAGACTGCTCCCTCACGGGAGAGGAAGGTGGGGATGACGCCAGATCCGCATGTCCCTCTGATACCTTGGGCTGCACACATAATACAATGGGTACGACAAAAGGCAGCGACGGAGCAATCCTGAGCTAATCCTAAAACGTATCCTCAATACGGATTGAGGGCTGCAACTCGCCCTCATGAAGCTGGAATCGCTAGTAATCGTAGGTCAGCAGACTACGGTGAATACGTTCTCGAGTCTTGTACTCACCGCCCATCAACTCAAGGGAGCCGGGAATGCCCGACGTCCGCACTCGTTGCGGCCCACGGTAAATTCGGTGACAGGGAGTAAGTTGTAACAAGGCACGGCTAGCGGAAGCTGGTCGTGGATCAATTCCAATTTGGAAACGTCATGCTTCGGCATGATTGATCCGGCGATACATTGATGAGAATCGATGATGAGTATTAGCGCACAACTCTAAATGGCGCTCGGTACCCCGATGTACGAAACGGGGATGGATCGAAACAGAAGAAAGTATTGCTCTGTGATTCATACTGGGTCTGTCGTCGCATAAAGTTGTTAAGTAGATACGGGTTTTTAATGTTTCATTTTCTTGAATAATCAGTATGGAGTTTTTTCATAAAATGACTATTGGTGCAGGCAAAAATGCGTTCGTTCTCACTGAAGGGGGTATTATTTCATATTCCATTGTAGACGGACAGATAACGACTGCCGAGATACTACTTATCGCCGCAGGGGGTATTGGTGGAGGTCTTGTACAGGGGATCGTGTATCTACTAGGTGGTGATACGTTGCGGTTTAGAACTCGAGATGGTGAGATCGAAGGACCACCTACTAGAGGATCAACGAGGCGTAGGGAAAGGGGGAGGCGCTATACTGCACGGCGCTAGCTCAAATCCGCTTTTTTTGCTACTATCACGAAACGCACGCAAGAGCCTACGGCTCCAGGCGTGCGTCGCTCGGATGGCATGAACGCAAGCGTTCGCGCCACTGCTCGCTCGCGCGCTTAGCTCAGTTGGTAGAGCACTCGACTGATACTCGAGCGGTCCTAGGTTCGAATCCTAGAGCGCGCACCAGACTAAAAACCTGCACTGTTGCAGGTTTTTTTCATGATAGCGACGGAGCAGTAGCGCGAGTTTCGAGCGAGGGTAGGGCGCGTACATGTGGGCGCACGATACTTGCCTTTCATACAGTTTTTATGCGTTATGAAAGACCTAGTTCCGAAAAGAGTGAGCGCACCTCTATGTCGCTTACCTCTCTTGCTGACCCTGATGTAAGTTTACCGATTTCGATGTTCATGATTCGGGTGCGCATGAGATCGACGACGGTGTAGCCCAGGGCCTCGCACATACGCCGTATTTGGTGCTTCTTGCCCTCTGTGAGGATTATAGAAAAAGTGCTTTCACCAAGGACGTGTACTTCACACGGTCGCGTCGTGTACTCGCCGATGTCGACACCAGAGGACATCTTGCTCTCGAAGTCAGGCCGAAGCTTTTCCTGCACTTCTACAACGTACTCTTTCTCGTGCTCGAAGTCTGGGTTTAAAAGGCGATCGGTCAAGCGTCCGTCGTTCGTAAGGAAGAGGAGTCCGTGCGAGTCTTTGTCTAATCGGCCGATGGGGAAGAGTCCGTTTTCGTTCTCGGGAGTTGTCTTGCCACGCGGCTTATTGTACGCAACGTATTTGTACCTCTTTGTCTTAAGGTTAACCACGACAGCGTCGCCCTCGTGTACTTGGTCACCGAGGGTCGCGATGCGTCCATTGAGCTCCACTTTGCCGTTTTTGATATGCATATCTGCCTCACGACGCGTGCAGTACTGTTTATATGCAAGATATTTGTTGATACGCATCGGGTATACTGGGTCGGGCATACTCGCTATATACCATGAAAGCCGTCATTTTAGCTGCAGGAGAAGGAACGCGTATGCGTCCGCTTACGTTAGAAACGCCGAAGCCACTTCTTGAGGTTTTAGGAAAGCCGCTTATCGCGTACACGTTCGCCGCACTTCCAGACTCAGTGACGGAGGTACTAGTGGTGGTGAATTATAAAGAGGAACAGATACGCGCGTTTCTTGGAGACTTGTATGAGGGAAAGAGGGTGACATATATCACGCAAAAAACGCTCGACGGTACCGGGGGAGCGCTCTGGGCAGCCAGGGAGCACCTAATGAGCGAGGAGCGATTTCTCGTTCTTATGTCCGACGACATCTATAGAAAGGAAGATGTCGAGCATTGTGCAGAAGTTTTAAACTCTATGATGCTCTATCGCGCTCAAAAAGGCGAGAAGGTTGGTGCAGTAAAAGTAGAGGACGGGTATGTTACCGGAGTGGTCGAGGGGAGTGCAGAGTTTACAGATGTACCCACGATAAATACTGGTGTGTATTGCCTAACCCCAGATTATTTTAATGTTCCGCAAATTCCTAAGTCTCCTCAGAGTCATGAGTTTGGACTACCTCAAACCATGATAGCTGCATACCCGCGCGGTATACGCGCGGCGTACGCGGATTTCTGGCTTTCACTCACCGAGCCTAAGGATATTGCGCGAGCAGAGTCTGTACTAAGTGGGCACGAGAGGACTTGAACCTCCAAGGATTGCTCCATACGCTTCTGAGACGTACGCGTATACCAGTTCCGCCACGTGCCCAAGTGAGGAGCGCCGCGAACATGTGTGTTCATGGCGTCCGAACGCTGGGCACGAAAGGTTTCCTTACAGTGCCCTAACGGACGTACTATAGCATTGTTACTTTTTCTCGAACAGCACGAACGGAGGATGATACTTCTTCCGGAGTGAGAAGCATCCATACGCGACACCTAGCATGTTAATGGCTATGTCAGAGAGCGAATTAATGTATGTTTCGTTTCCGAACACGATGCCATAGTTTTCATACAAAAAAGGAAAAAGAACATAAAGTTCAAATGGTTCAAACACAACAACCAGTGCGAGGGCGAGGATGGGATGCATGATCCAACCCAAAAAAGCACTTGATCCGAAGTGAACCAGTGTCCAGAAATCAATCAGTTGGTTATTGAGTGGCACGGTACTTGCGTCCCACGAGGCGTTTTGAGCGTCCACCGGTCAATTGTACAATGAGCGCTATGGACGTTGGGGATACATTTAGGGGCAAGAAAGTCACCGTCATGGGTCTCGGGCTTCTGGGACGCGGCGTTGGGGACGCGGTGTTTCTGGCAGAGCAGGGAGCTGAGCTTATCATCACAGATTTAAAAACTGAGTCGCAGTTAGCGCCCTCCCTCGAAAAGTTGAAAAAATTTTCTAACATAACGTACCGCTTGGGCGGGCATGACCTTGCTGATTTTCGCGGCCGCGACTACATCCTCAAAGCGGCAGGTGTGCCACTTCAAAATCCATACATAGATGAAGCGCGCAAAAATGGAATTCCGATAAAAATGAGCGCGTCCTGGTTCGCGGAAATCGCTGGAATCAAAACGGTAGGTGTCACAGGTACTCGTGGCAAGACCACTACCACGTACATGCTGTACGACATTATGCGTGCTGCCGGCATGCATGTTCTTCTCGGCGGCAATATCCGCGGGGTATCAACGCTCGCGCTTCTACCGCAAGTCACTAGTGACTCAATCGCGCTCATGGAGATTGACTCGTGGCAATGCAAGGGATGGGGAGAGGCAAAAATGAGTCCGCATGTCGCGGTATTTACGACTTTTATGCGCGACCACATGGACTATTACAAAGGAGACATGCGGGCGTATCTTTTTGACAAGGCACAGATTTTTTTATACCAAACATCTGAGGATACATTTGTTGTTTCTGATCAGGTACTGCCACAGCTCGCCGAGTACAGTCATGCCTCGCGCGCGCAGGTGCGCGTTGCGCGGGCGCAGGGTATCGAGCTTTCTATACCAGGCGAACATAACCAGCTGAACGCCGCTTGCGCTTTAGAAGCGGCTCGTGCGCTGGGTATAGAGGATGCGACTATCTTTGCTGCGCTCGCGGCGTTTGCTGGGGTAGAAGGTCGACTTGAACGCGTGCGTGAAGTAAATGGCGTTCTATATTATAACGACACGACTGCTACTACGCCGCAGGCATTACTTGCAGCGCTTCGTGCCCTGGGCGGACCTCGCACCATTGTGATTGCAGGTGGGACGAGTAAAGATATTGATGTGTCAGTTCTGCCGTCCGCACTCAAAGAGCAGAAGCATGTCGTGTATCTCGCGGGGAGTGGCACAGACGAACTTGGTATTCAGGGCGCGCATACAACTTTGAAGAGTGCATTCAGTGAGGCGTGCGGATATGCTGAGTCAGGAGACATCGTGCTGTTGAGTCCGGGTTTTTCCTCTAAGGGTATGTTTTTGAACGAGTACGATCGTGGCGATCAGTACGTTGCGCTCGTCCGCTCGGTCCCAGATCTCACAGAGCTTAAGCCGAAAGTGCGGGCGCTGGCCGAAGCGCTCAAAGCCGAGTGCATGCGAGAGGGGTTCCGCATTATTATCTCTCGTGGATTCCGGTCTCCTGAGGAGCAAGAGGCGCTCTACGAGCTTGGTCGTACGAAGCCGGGCTCTATTGTGACGCATGCAAAGGGCGGGTCTTCGTATCACAATTACGGTGTAGCGTTCGATATACGACCGATAGTGCCCGATGGTGTGAAAGAAGAGTACTATCGACGCGCAGGGCCACTAGGAGAGAAACTCGGACTCTCATGGGGAGGACGGTGGGAGAGCTTTACGGACTTACCACACTTCGAGTTTACGGCTGGGTATTCACTAGAGGACTTTCAATCTGGACGAGTTGATCCGCGCGACTTTCAAGTATGAGTATCTACATGGTTGGGATCGGCGGTATTGGCATGAGTGCTCTGGCGCAGCTCTACCATGCTCGCGGGGAACGCGTTTCAGGTGAAGACAAAGTCGCAGGACCGACTACCGAACTTCTTCAAGAAAAAGGCATTATTGTTTACATTGGGGAAGGAGAGGCGCCCGAAGATACCGCGCTCGTTATTTTTTCTGACGCAGTACCTGCGCACAACAAGGCACGTGCCAATGCTCGGGCGCGCGGTATTCGTGAGCTTTCGTACTTCCAAGCGCTTGGTGAAGTGTCTCGCTCCGCGCGCACCATAGCAGTAGCCGGGACTCACGGTAAGACCACGACGACTGCGATGCTTGCGAAAATACTTATCGATGCAGGCAAGCGGCCAACGGTTATTGTGGGCTCACTAATGAAAGACTTCGGCTCTAACTTTGTTGCGGGTGACCCCAATCTTCTTGTTGTTGAGGCGTGCGAATACCGTGACCATGTATTAGAGCTCACGCCAGATATTCTTGTACTAACAAATATTGAATGGGACCATACTGACTGGTTTGTGACAGAAGCGGCTCTGCGGGCGACGTTTGAGCGTGCTCGGCAGATGGCGAAAACAGTGATCGACGCAGATGTCTACCAAGCGGAGCCTGCATATGCTACCAGTCTCATTGGCGATTTTAATAGAGACAACGCACGCGCGGCCGCCGCTGCGGCGAAGGCTGCATTCCCAGACATTAGTCCAGAGCACATTGCACGCAGTTTGAAAGAATTTCAGGGGACGTGGCGCAGATTTGAACGGGTGGGTACGACGCGAGAAGGTGCGGTTGTATTTGATGACTACGCGCATCACCCAACGGCAGTGCGTAAAACGCTTGAGGCTGCTCGGGCGGACGATCCTCGGATTCACACGGCATCCCTAGTCGTCGTGTTTCAGCCGCACCTGTACACCCGTACGCGCGATTTGATGCAGGAGTTTGCGGCAGCTTTTGGAGCTGCTGACCAGGTGATTGTTGCGCCGATTTACGGAGCTCGCGAAGCGCCTATCCCGGGGATTACCAACGAGACGCTCGCTGCCGCGATTGAGGCGCACGGTACGACCGCGCGAGCCATGAATTCATTTTCTGAAATAGAAACATATCTTCACTCCGTGAGTAATTCTGAGACGCGGATCATTACCATGGGGGCTGGTGACGTGTACACTATCGCGAAGCGTCTGATAGATCCTGTCTCTCAAGTACGAACAGCATGAGCGGAACACTCTACATTGTGGCCACACCCATAGGGAATTTGAGCGACATTACGCTCCGCGCGCTTGATGTGCTCCGATCCGTCGATACCATAGTGGCTGAAGATACGCGGGTGACCGCAAAGCTCCTTCAGCGATACTCGATTGAAAAGCCGCTGCAGTCGCTCCGCGCGCGATCTGCCCGCGTCTACTTTGAAAATGTAGCGCGTATGGTTCAAGAAGGTCGCACTATTGCGTATGTAACAGATGCCGGTACGCCAGGTATTTCAGACCCTGGCCCTATTCTCGTATCGCTTGTGCGCGAGTATGCGGGTGAGGGAGCTGTTATCGCAATCCCCGGTCCGTCGGCAGTTATAGCTGCCGTGTCTGTTTCTGGGATGCCCACTGACCAATTTGTATTTCTCGGTTTCTTGCCGCATAAGAAGGGAAGGCAGAAAGCACTCGATGCGCTTGTCCGAGAAAGGCGATTAGTTGTGCTGTATGAGTCGCCATATCGCATCAAAAAGCTTTTCCATGAGCTTGCGGAGCGCGTTCCGGATCGGCGCGCAGTTATAGCGCATGAACTGACCAAATTGTTTGAGAAAACTCGTGCGGGTACGGTGTCTGAACTCCTCGAGCGTATTGGAAAAGATATCCCCGAACGGGGGGAGTTTGTCGTGATGCTTGCACCCTGATACACTTTGAGCGTGTCGAAAGCCGTCATTGTATCGATTCTCGGTGTTATTGTCGCCTTTATTCCGATAGACGGGCTTCCTGATTCTATAAGTAGCGCCCTCACGGTCATCGCGGGAGTGAGCATTGCCCTCCTCGGCGTGTTGATGCGCTTTGAACGACTGTGGCTCATTCGCGCTCGACGCGGAGGCCACGCGACGGACGCATACGCGGAAAACGCTGCTCCAGACCTGCATGGTTAGCCCTGTGCGTGCCGCGGGCGCGGTAGCCGTAGTGGGGATACTGGCAGGAACAATGTACGCTGTACCATCTGAATGGCAGTTAGGTGGCAGTATCCCCGTACAGGTTGAGGCAGAAGCGCCACCCGTACGTTCAAGGGAGACTCCTGTGCCGCTCTACGGCATCTATATGTCGCAGTGTGTTGTGGGTACGCCATCGTTTCGTGACAAACTTGTCGCGCTTATTGATGAAACACCACTCAATGCCGTAGTTATTGATATCAAAGACTATACTGGGCGTATTTCTTTTCAAACTGATAACCCCGTCCTTGCGGACTCGGTGTCCACTGCCTGCGGTGCGCGCGATATGAAATCGTTTATCGCGCTCCTTCACGAGAAAGATATATACGTGATTGGACGCATTACCGTCTTTCAGGATCCGTACTACACGGCCAAACATCCAGAAGCTGCAGTGCAGTCTGCGTCACTGCGTCCCGGGGAACCATGGCGCGATCATAAAGGGCTTTCGTTTATCGACGTGTCGCATCGCCCGTACTGGGAGTATGTAGTCGAATTGTCGAAAGTCGCGCATACTGAATTTGGATTTGATGAGCTTAACTATGACTACATCCGGTATCCGTCAGATGGTCCGATGTCTGACGCGCGGTACGTAAATCCGAACAAGGCCGAGGCAGTCGAGCTCTTTTGGGCATATTTACATGAACGCGTGAAGCCGGTTGGAGTCACAATGTCGGCGGACCTGTTTGGTATGACGACAACGAATACTGACGATTTAAATATCGGACAACAGTTAGAGCGCGCGCTCCCGCACTTCGATTACATCATGCCGATGGTATACCCTTCGCACTACCCAAAAAACTATCTTAATCTTGCCGATCCTAATATGGATCCGCGCGGTGTCGTCTTTCATGCAATGTCAGAGGCTGCTCGGCGCGTGGTGGCAACGACGACTGTTGTCCGTACGTTAGGTGGCGAGTCGGTGCCGGGCGCTGAAAATCTTTTCACCAAGAGCTCATTTCCAACATCGGTCCTCCGTCCGTGGCTCCAAGATTTTGACTACGGAAAGGACTATACCGCTGCCGATATTGATGCTCAGATTCAAGCGACGCGAGAAGCAGGGCTTACCTCATGGGTTTTTTGGGATGCAGGGAACAAGTACGAAGCTCTTCGCGATTACTACGCGCGCGGCGTCGACCGGTAAGCGGTATACTGCCTGCATGACGTGGGGCACAGACGTGACGTATCTTGCCGCAACAAACATCAAGGGTCGCGTAGTACCGTTTGGTATAAAAGATGCAGATAGGACGCACCATGTGTGCGTGTTGGGGAAGGTAGGTTCCGGGCGCAGCGCATTCCTTTCTCGCATGGCGCTTCAAGATATTGAGCGCGGCGTTGGCGTGTTAGTGCTCGATGGTAGTGGCAATGTAGGGCCAATGATTATGGAGCGCTTGCCAAAAAATGCGATAGAGCACCTTGCGTTTGTTGACGCAGCAGACGCGGAGTATCCATTTTCATGGAACATTCCGAACGAGTTTCGTCACTCCGCGCGCGGAGAGGAGCTGTGGCTACGCGCGTTCGCCTCAGCATATGGGGTAGAGCAGTCTGCGTTCACGGATGTGCTGGCGCGCTGGGTGCTTGCTGATCCGAGTCGGACACTCGTACATGCGTGGTTCGCACTTGAAACGCCACAAGCTACGGCAGCAGCATTTACAGAGGGGAGTCCAGATGCGGAGCTTTTACGGGCGGCAGAGCAAGCAGCGCCAGACGCGCGCGCAGAATTTATCGAGCGCGGAAAGTATGTTGCTAAAGATACGCTGGTTCGCAATATTCTTGGTCAACCTGACGGCAAGTTTTCGCTCCGCTCTCTCGCTAACGGAGGCATCTGCATCGTCGATCTCTCGAGAATACGCGTATTTCCCACACGGGTACAGCCACTGGTGCGGCTCTTTGCGTATGCCTTTCGCGCACATGCGGCCGATAACGCGGTTCCCGCGGCCTATTTTCATGATGTGCTTCGATACCTGTCTGCAGATGACGCGGACGCATTGATGACAGATCGCTCCTATGCGCTTACGCTCTCAGACACGGTGTACCGCGAGAGCGATGTGCCGCTCCGCGAGCGCGCACTCAAGCGGTGTGGCTCGGTTGTCGCGTTTGAGCCGGACGAATCGGACGTACCGCTTGTACAGCAGCTCTTTTATCCATACCTCGGTGCTGATGAGTTGAAAGGGCTTGATGCGGGGGAAGCCTGCGTGTTTCTCACCATTGATGCGGTACGCTCAAATCCTTTTTTCGCTGCGTCACTGCCGCTTCAGGAGCGGACGCAGACATCACTCCAAGACATGATTGTTGGCGCGCGCGCTGCGTACGCCGAACCTCGATCAAAAGTAGAGGAATTATTTGCAAAGAAAGAAAAGCCTAAAGATTCTGGTAAGCCGCCGCCATTCAGCGACGCGTTTAAAAATATTATGGCCAAGCGAGACCCTACCAACTTTATTGCGCCAAGCGCTGCGACACAGGCAGGAACAGCACCACCACAGCCGCAGCCGGAAAAAGAGCTGCCAGCCCCGGAGAAAAAGGATGCCTCAAAGTCGTCAGAGCCTATCACCACTCCTCCTGTACCTGAGGAGAAGAAAGAGTTGTCCGAAGACGAGCTCCGCGCCTTACTATCAGCTGGCCCAATTCCTGCATGAGCTGGTTTTTTGCGCTCCTCATGCTCATAGCCGTGACCGCGTATGGTGTTATCCATGCGCGAAGAGTGCGTCAAAGAAGCGGTATTACAATTGTTGCGATAGAGCGAAAAAAGCTATAATATATCAGTATGTCAAGTCCGCGACTAGCGGTTGTTACTGGTGGGGCTGGATTCATTGGCTCGCACCTTTGTGAACGACTCGTCAAAGAGGGCTATCGGGTGATCTCACTAGACAATTACTTCACAGGTTCAAAAGACAATCATGTGCCGGGTGTTGAGTATCGCGAGGGCCACACCAAGGATATTGCGCGACTGATTCCAGAGAATCCAGACATTGTGTACCATCTGGGCGAATATGCTCGTGTCGAACAAAGTTTAAGTGAGCCAGATCTTGTCTGGGATCTCAATGTAGCGGGTACATTTGGTGTGTTGGAGTTTTGGCGGGCGCACCAGTGTAAGCTTGTGTATGCTGGATCATCGACAAAATTTGGTGATGGCGGGCTTGCCCGGATTGCCACGCCGTATGCATGGACAAAAGCTATGAATACTGAACTGGTGCAGAATTATGGGGCGTGGTACAAGCTTTCATTTGCGATTACGTATTTTTATAATGTCTATGGTCCCCGTGAGCGTGCAGGAGCGTATGGTACAGTTGTAGAAATTTTTAAACAGAAATTTCATGCGGGTGATCCGCTCACCGTTGTTGCTCCAGGAACTCAAAAAAGAAACTTTACGCATGTCGATGATATTGTGAATGGCCTGGTTGTAGTAGGCGAGCGAGGATTTGGCGACGATTATGGACTCGGAAATCCTCGAGAATACACAATCATAGAAATTGCCAAACTTTTTGGTGGGAATATTATTATGCATCCAGAGCGACCAGGCAATCGTATGTCGTCTGCAATCGACATATCGAAAACGCAACTTTTGGGGTGGAAACCAGAAAGGTCACTTGAGGAGTATATACGTCTGGCGAAGATTCACGCATGAAGCGCGTTCTTATTTTTTCGACAACGTATCATCCATATGTAGGAGGTGCTGAAATTGCTATCCAAGAGATTGCAAAGCGTTGTACCGATATTGAGTTTGACCTCCTAACGTGTCGAATGTCTCGGGCTAACCCTTTGGTTGAGAAGGTAGGACGTGTCACCACTTACCGACTCGGCATGGGAATACCTCTTGTCGATAAGCTCTGTGCGCCGTTTTTAGGTGCTCTGAAGACACTCAACTTATCTCGAAAACATTCATACACTGCGTACTGGGCGATGATGGTGAGTTATATGAGCGGTGCTGCGTATATCGCAAATTTTCTACGATTCCGGAACCAAACGCCAATAGTGCTGACGCTTCAAGAGGGTGACTCGGAGGAACACCTGACAAAACGCTGGTTCGGGCTTCTTAATAGTGCATGGAAGTTAGCACTGAGGAACGCGCACATCGTCACTGTGATTAGCGCATACTTGGCTGTGCGTGCACGTAGGTTTGGTTGCACAGTGCCGATCGTGACGATTCCGAACGGCGTTGATACACACCTCTTTACTGGAGTCCTGACCAAACACAATAGTACGGTACTCATTACAACATCACGACTTGTTCAAAAAAACGGTATCGATACAGTACTTCGTGCGCTCCCACTTATGCCTGGTGTCCGGTTTCGCATTCTTGGTACAGGACCAGATCAAAAAAAGCTTAAGAACCTTGCAGCCTCACTCGGTATTTTAGAACGAGTCGAGTTCACTGGCCATGTTCCGTATAAAGCTATTCCAGCGCATTTACATAAAGCTGACATTTTTGTTCGCCCATCGCGCTCAGAGGGAATGGGTAATTCATTTGTGGAAGCAATGGCAGCAGGGCTGCCTGTGATTGCTACTCAGGAAGGGGGTATTGCCGACTTCTTGTTTGATGCCAAACGGAATCCTGATAAGCCTACCACCGGTTGGGCAGTGGATAAAGACTCTCCCGAGCAGATAGCGGTGGCCGTCCGTGAGATACTCGAGCATCCTGAAGCAGTAGAAAGGGTAAAAAAGGCGGCGCGTGACATGGTTATAAAAAAATATGATTGGGATCTGGTTGCGAGAGATATGCGAGAGAAAGTTTTCGCGAATTTGCTATAGTGCCCCTATGCGAGTCCTTGTGGCCACAGGCCTCTATCCGCCTGAAATAGGGGGGCCGGCGACCTATGCGGCGCTTCTTGAGGATAAGCTCGCGAGTCGAGGCATAACCCCAGTCGTCCTCCCGTTTCGTGGGGTACGGGCCTATCCTCGAGGAATTCGTCACCTCAAATATTTCTGGACAGTATTTAGAGCAGCGCAGCATGCAGATGTGGTCCTTGCACTCGACCCCTTTTCAGTCGGTGTTCCAGCTCGCCTCGCTGCACTTTTGAGACGTAAACCGTTTGTAATAAAAATTGTTGGTGACTATGCCTGGGAACAAGCTCGGCAGCAATTTGGATTTGAAGGGACACTAGAATCGTTTCAAGACGCGCGCGTGCGTCTGGTTCCGACGATTATGCGAGTTGTCGAGCGAGTGGTCGCGCGGACGGCGCACGCAGTCGTAGTTCCTAGCGAGTACCTTGCGGGCATTATTCGCCTATGGGGCGTTATGCCGTCTCGCCTCTCGGTCGTCTACAACGGTGTTTCGATTGCTGATGTTGGCAGTCGGGACATAATTCGCGGGATGCTCCATTTTTCGGGACGACTCATCATTTCTGTAGGCAGGCTGGTTCCATGGAAGGGGTTCGAGGCGGTTATTCGCGTCTTCGCTCGCTTGCGTAAGAAAGACGAGTCACTCACTTTGTTTATTGTCGGGAGCGGGCCACAATCTGACGCGTTAGAGCGACTCGCCAAGCGTCACGGTGTTTCGCGTTCCGTTATTTTTGCCGGAGCAGTAGATCATGAGGCTCTGCTTCGCTACATAAAGGCATCTGATGTGTTTGTACTCAATTCATCCTACGAGGGCTTCTCGCACCTCTTATTGGAGACTATGGCAGTCGGGACGCCTATTGTGACGACCCGCGTAGGTGGGAATCCTGAGCTCATTCAGCATGCGGTCAACGGCTTCCTTATTGAGCCAAACGATGTGCGTGCCCTCGCGGAGAAGATTCAGCTCATTCTCGAAGATGCACCGCTTCGCGCGCGGATGAAAGAGGCCGGTGAAGCAACCGTGCGCTCGTTCACGGATGATCGCGCAGTAGACGGAATGGCGGCAGTACTTAGAGCAGTATGCGCGTAGTAATGCTCTCGACAGATCGGACGATTCTCTCTCCAACTTCGCCTGCGGCTATGCGTATGCGTGCGTATGGTGCCTTGTTTGATTCTCTCACAGTGATCGTCGCCGGCACTGGTGCGTCACAACAAATTGAATTGGCTCCGAATGTTGAGGTGCGCTATCCAGGTGGCCTAAGTAAACCTATAAATGCGCTCCGCATACTTTTCATAGCACGCAGGATTCCGGCTGATGTGCTATCCGCTCAAGATCCATTTTGGACGGGGGTCATAGGCCTCTGTGCTTTCAAACCACTTCAAATACAAGTACATACCGATACATGGGGAGTCATCGGTACTATACTTGCACGATTCACACTTCCGCGTGCACGGCGGATCCGTGTCGTATCGGAGCGGATTCGTGCTCGTGTTGCTCAAGTTACTTCACGGCCAATAGACGTCATACCGATTTTCGTAGACCCAGTTCGTTTTTCTGAATTACTTCCGAAGCCGGCCGAATTCGGTCCACACCCTCGGATTCTAGTTGTATCCAGGCTCGCTCCGGAGAAAAGGGTCGACCTCGCAATTCGCGCCATAGTGCATGTACCAGATGCCCATTTATACATTGTCGGAGATGGATTGCTTAAGGCATCATTACAATCCCTCGCTGCAGCAATAGGGGTAGCAGATCGAACACATTTCATCGGTTGGCGCGATGATGTGCGGCCGTACTATCAGCACGCATCTTGTTTTGCATGTACATCACAGTTTGAGGGATACGGTATGGCGCTTGTTGAAGCTGTTCTATCGGGTTGCTCAGTGGTGACGACAGATGTTGGCGTAGCCCGGGACTTGCCGTCGGGCTTGTGTACTGTTGTACCGGGGGATGTGAATGCGTTCGCTGGCGCCTTGCGTATTCAGATACAACTCGAAACTACTATTCGTACGCATGGAGCACTGGAAATGCGGGCTCGTATGGGCAGTTACGACGAGTACTTGAGTAGGTATGCGCAAGCACTCAGAGAGACCTGCGCCAGAACCTAAAGAGGGGGACATGTCTGCATTTCTCCGTTAATTCGCAAATGGTACACTCAGCGAGACCAGCATGAAACTCCTTATCGTTACGCAGGCGGTAGATAGCAACCATTCAAACCTAGGTTTTTTTGTGCGTTGGATTGAGGAGTTCGCAGTCTGCACAGATGAAGTTTTGGTAGTCGCAAATGAAGTCGGCAGTTACAATCTCCCTAGTAACGTGACCGTGCTGAGTCTCGGGAAAGAGCATGGATCGTCACGGCTTGCGAGGTATGTAAAGTTTCTATCGCTGATCATATGGTTCTCGCGCTCATACGACGCAGTGTTCTGCCACATGAACCCTGAATATGTGATTGCGGGCGGGTGGTGGTGGAGGCTTACCGGCAAGCGTATTGTATTTTGGTACATGCACAAGTCGGTGACGTACCGGCTACGGCTTGCTGAAAAGCTCGCCCACGCGATCGCAACAGCGTCGCCAGAGAGTTTTAGACTTCCAACTACAAAGCTCAACATTGTCGGCCATGGTATTAATACCGACCTGTTCCATCCAGAGCCGGACGTGCCTCGGGGTACACACGCGCTTTCAGTCGGGCGACTGACAAAGAGCAAGCGCCATGACAAGGCGATTGATCGAGCGGCTGAGCTCGGTCTCGAGTTGCGCATCGCTGGTGAGGGGCCTGAGCGCGATACGCTTGAGCAATACGCGCACAAGAAGGGCGCGCGAGTAGTATTTCTTGGAGGACTGACTCAAAATGAGTTGCGCGACGAGTATTTGCGCGCGGGACTTCTCATTCACACTTCGGAAACAGGAAGTCTAGATAAGGTCCTTCTTGAAGCTGTGGCCACGGGAACTCCAATCGAAACTGAGTATTCGGTCTACATGCAATACGCACCGCAGTCATACAAAGTACTAATCCCAAAGCTTAGTGCGCTATGCAGGAAATGAAGCAAATCACGCGTGCTTTTATGAAATATGGCCTACGAGGTTTTTCATATGTGTATTGGCGGTATGTCGTCGCTCCTCGCTTGTTCGATGCGCGATGTCCTATCGAAAAGCCGATCACTCGACACAATTTCTCCATGCATGTGTATATGGGAAAGAGAGATTTCCTCATGGGACTGTGGTCTCTTGCAAGTGCATACCGTGTCTTCACTGAAGTTGGTCAGCTCTACATTCACTCAGATGGTACGCTGGACGCTGGAGATGAGCACGTTATTCATAGACTTTTTCCATCAGCAAGAGTTGCCGACTCACGGATGTTTCTTCAGGATTTCGGAGACAGGTTGAAGAATTTTCCTGAATTATTAAAATTCCGATCAACGTATCGCAAGTTTCAGACCAGAATTATCGACCAACACTTTATCGGTGATTCTGAAATTCGACTATTCCTTGACTCTGATTTGTTGTGGTTTAGAGAACCGAAAGAACTCATGCAGGCTATTAGGAATGGAGTACCGAGACCGCTCATGATGTCGAATGCGGAGTATATACGGATGGAATTTAGAGACGGAACTAGTACGGATGACAGGACATCTCGACCGAATGGAGGAATCGTACTCTACCAGCGAGAGCAAATGAACATGGATCGGATGGAGGAATTTTTACAAAAGTCAGATTATTTAGGAAAGCGATTCGGTGATCAGGCGTGGATGGCGTGGACCTTGCGACCTGATTTGCTACCCGAAGATACTTACATTATCAAGGGAACTCTTACTGATACGATAATCGTGCGCCATTACACGAGTCCTCAGCGCTTGAAGTTTTATTTTTACGGAATTAATAAAATCGCGCGCGATATACTTGAGGCATGTGTGCGATAAACGGCTGTACCGGTAGGAATGAAGCGTTGGTGCGGTCCCTTGCGCAGAGCACTGCTCACCGCGGACCTGATGGAACTCGTATATGGACCGATGGGAGGGTCACCTTCGGCTTCGACCGCCTTGCAGTTATTGATCTGTCTGATCGAGCGATGCAGCCGACCGTATCTAAGGATGGCACGGTCGCGGTTATGCTCAATGGTGAAATTTTTAATTTCAAGGAACTTAGAAACGAGTTAGGTGGATATGCATTCGAGAGTGAGGGAGACGCTGAAGTACTCCTTGCTGCATACCTCGCATGGGGTCAGCGCGCATTTGATCGATTGAATGGCATGTTTGCGATTTCTGTGTATGACGGCCGGAGTGACGAGCTCATACTGGTAAGAGATCCCGCCGGAGTGAAGCCGCTCTACTATGCAGTATACGCAGAGCAACTAGTTTTTTCATCGGAGGCGCCAGCGCTTCTAGAAGTGATTCCGCGACATCTTAATCGCCGTGCGCTTTCAGACTATATGCGACTGCTGTATGTTCCAGGACGCGAAACATTTATAGAAGGCGTGCAGCGCGTTCTACCGGGAGAGATTGTTACTTTCTCCAATAAAAGCATACGCACGGGCAAAATTGCATCGGAGGTACAGAAACCGTTCACGGGGTCATTTCGTGATGCGTGCAGTGAAGTTTCAAAGCTCGCGCGCGAAGCGGTAGCGCGACAACTTATATCCGATCGACCAATCGGACTTTTCCTCTCTGGAGGAATCGACTCAACACTTCTTACAGCTCTCGCAAGTGAGGTGCATCCTGCAATTAATACATTCTCCGTTCGATTTGCACTCGATGATTACAGCGAAAACGACAAGTTTAATGCAGACGCAGACCGTGCGTTGCGCTCCGCAGTACGCTTTGGGACGACGCACCACGAGTACACCCTGAGCGCTTTTGATGCCGCAAGCCTATTTCGCCAAGCGGTGCCAAGGCTACACGAACCCGTGGGAAATGCGACTGCGCTCGCACAGTTTTTTCTCTCTGAGGCTGCTCAAAAAACAGCCACCGTCGTGCTCACTGGGGATGGCGGTGACGAATTGTTTGGAGGGTATGAGCGGTATAGTCTCGCGCTCCGTGCGGAACAGTATGCGAGGTTAATCCCGCGATGGGTTGCGCAGATGCTCCCACACCCATTTCCAGTGCTCCACACTACGGGGAGTGCTCGGTATGCACAACTTATGCTCCAGCCCGACCATGGACTTGCTCCTTCTACTGATGTAGAGCGGCATTTTCGACAGTTTTTTACTGAGGATACTGGTGTGCGTGCGCTCATGCGTGCAGATGAGTCGTTATGGCTCGTCGATGAAGCACTACTGCGCACCGACGCAATGACCTCCGCAGTGTCTCTTGAAGCGCGCGTACCGTTCCTTGATCTCGAGCTTCGCGCTTTTGCGCATGCGCTACCTACCCAATACCTCGTTTCTGGACGGCAGACTAAGCGTGTATTGCGAGAGGCATTCCGATCTATTCTTCCTCCAGAGGTTCTTTCGGGTCCAAAACGCGGATGGTTTTCGCCGGGATCCAAGTGGCTACGCACGCAATCATTTGGGGATTTGATTTCAGACATTTGTAACGACCCCGTCGCGCAAAGAACACTTTCGATACCCGCGCTGCAGCGTCTGATCGATGAACACATATCACGAAAGGCGTATCATTTCCCCGTAATCTGGGCATCTTTGGTTGCTCTTGAATGGGTGCGTCAGTATAAGCTTGCATAGTATAGTGCGCATATGGCCCCGTGGGAGATATTTTACCGGACATCTATTCTTGGGTTACTAACACCTGGGTCTGTTGTTATTGATATTGGCGGCGGGTTCCGCGCCGTAGAGGGTTTCAGCAACCGATGTGGTTCAAATTTCGCATAGCGTTTGTCACCCAATTTTCTATTGCCTAAAAGAAATAGTAGTGCATGAAGATCCTAGTTGTTACATCTAAATTGCCGTATCCGCCGACGGGTGCTGATGAGCAAGACCGCTACCATGGTGTTCGTATCCTCCAAGGGCTAGGGCATTCTGTTACGATTCTTGCGAAGCGCGCAGCGTACCAAAGTGACGCGGATATTTTAGCTATGAGCTCAACGCTACATGCGCCTGTGCGTGTCAGCCCATACAGTTCTAATACTTGGACACTACATCGTTTGGCTGATCTGCGGTGGCTTGATGGTGCGTCTTTTGAATACGGGCGACTCGGTACAGTCTCGGATTTTCGGGCGGCAATTACTGAGGTCAAACCAGAGATTATTTGGGCTGATGGTTCATATGCGTGGCCGCTTATTCAGGTTGCACATGCGTACCAGATTCCTATCATTGTGCGTTCCTTACAAATCGAATCCGCACACTTATTCGTAGATCATGGCGTTACATTTGGCACTCTTGCGCGTGCAGTCGGTAAGCATTTGGGGGAGTACACTCTTGCCCGGAACGCTGACTGCGTGGTTGCGCTCAATCATGAAGAGGAGCAGTTGTATAGAACTATGGGTGCGGATACTACAATTACGATTCCGCTGCGTAACCTTCCCGCAGTGGTGGAAGAAGCTCCAGTTTCGTATGGTGTAACAGATCGCATCAGGGTACTTTTTGGAGGATCTACCTTTACTGTGCAGCACAATCTCGAAGGTGCTTTAAGGATACTGATGCGCGTTGCGCCAGAAATTGAGTGTCAAGCACCTGGAACATTCACATTTCATATTACGGGCGCCAAGTTTCCCGATGAGGTGCGTGCACGTCTACCCGCAAATGTTATCTACGAGGGGTATCGAAATGATTACAGTGAATTCGTGCGGTCGATGGACATCGCGCTCGCCACATCGCTCGGCAGTGTCGGAATGCATGGGAAACTGTTTGAGCCGCTTGCCCGAGGCATCCCAACCATAGGTGAATCGAAAGCACTTGGAGGGTATCCATTTGTGGACGGAGAAACTATAATTCTTGCTGAAACTCCCGATCAAATTATTGACGCTCTTTTGAGGTTTCGCGATGTACGAGTCCGTGCTCGTATCGGAAGTGCTGCGCGTGCATTATCCGAAAAACTTTTTTCACGTGCTACAGTCTCTGGTCTGGTAGCTCATGCAATTAATCTGACTGTTGGTTCATGAAAATAGCATACCTAGCATACATTCGTCTTCCCACAGAGCGAGCTCACGGTACGCAGATTATGAAAACGTGCGAGGCGTTGATGCGCGTAGGTGCAGAAGTAGAGCTCGTCATACCTTCGCGACGGACAACAATTGCAATCGATCCAATCACATACTACGGGATACGAACAGTGTTTCCCATTCACCGAGTTACTGCACCCGATTGGGTTCGCTTCGGCAGGTTGGGCTTTGGGGTTGGAGCATTAATCTTTGCATTTCGAACGCTGCGCCGAGTGCGGTTTGCTGATTGTATATATTCTCGCGATGCAATCGTTCTCATTCCGCACATTCTGGTACGTACTCGGGCGAAAATCATATTTGAAGCCCATACGGCACCTACCCTTATGACTAAGCTTATTTCACGCGTTGCCGATCGGACTGTAGTGATATCTGATGGGCTACGAAGTGCATATATTAGATCAGGTACCCCACCCCTTAGACTGAGTGTTGTTCGTGACGCAGCTGACCGCGTTGAAGTAGAACCCAGACGGGTAGAGGAAATTAGGCAGCGCTTGAATCTGCCGAAGTCACGATTCGCGCTCTATGTCGGCCGCATAGCGCGTGACAAAGGCGTAGACTCGCTTGCTGCGGCCAGTGCGCATACCGCTACCCCAATAGTTGTAATTGGCGATGGGCCAATGAGACAAGAGCTCTCAAATCGCTACCCAAATGTTCAGTTTATCTCACAGACATCATATGAAGATCTACCGTATGTACTCGCGTCCGCTGCTGTGCTTGTGATTCCTAATTCGGCTACGTCTCAAGATATGGCTACGTTTACCTCGCCGCTCAAAGCTTTCGCCTACATTGCGGCACAAAAGCCTATTGTTGCTTCACGCGTCCCCGCACTAGAAGAAATATTTAAGGATCAAGTTGTCTATGCTGAGCCAGACTCGCCACGAAGTTTGGCACATGCCATCGACACAGCAGCAGCTCCACCCAAGCTTCAAGTGTACTCGTGGCTAGAGCGTGCGCGCGACCTCGTGAGGGTAAGTGCTTTGTGATAGCATGCGGTCACACAGCCATATGCGAACGCATCGGAAAAAAACTAATTCCCAGTCACAGATCAAGCGAAAGGCTCGCACCTTGCAGCATATGTCTGTAGTTGCAGTCAGCGGAGGATTCGACCCGATCCATAAGGGACATATCCGATACATACAAGAGGCGAGAAAACTAGGCGACCGGCTTGTGGTTATCCTAAACAACGATCACTGGCTTCGGGCAAAGAAGGGCTACGTCTTTATGCCGCAGCGAGAAAGGGAAGAACTTTTACGCGCTATTAGTGGGGTGGACGACGTTATTCTTACTAATCACCGACCACATGATCCTGACACGAGTGTGGCTAAAACGCTACGTAAACTGAAACCGGATATTTTTGCTAACGGAGGTGATAGGACAGGATTTTCAACGACTCCCGAAGCTAGTGTTTGTACAGAGCTCGGGATCAAAATGATATTTCAAGTAGGACGCGGAGGAAAAATTCAATCCTCGTCTGTCCTCGTGCGTAATGCGGTTGCTAAAGTTCGGAGTGATATACGCCCATGGGGGCATATGCAAACGCTCGTGCAGGACTCAACATTCTGGGTGAAAGTTATTTCTGTTTCTCCGGGAGCTCGCCTTTCGTTACAGACGCACAGTCATCGTGCAGAATACTGGGTTTGTATTCAGGGAGAGGTGCGCGCTGAAGTGAACGGAATTGTATACACGCTTTCGGTAGGAGATGTCCTTACCATTCCTGTTACGGCGAGGCATAGGCTGTCTTCTATCTCAGGTGGGACTATCGTCGAAGTAGCGACTGGTTCAAGTGTGACAGAAGATGATATTGTACGACTTGCTGATGATTATGGGCGATTAGTATCCCGCTAAAGGCGAAATATGTGTATCGCTTCTACAGCTTCTGAATAGAAAACCGCAACGCACAAATGACTATTACGTATATTTCAGCGAGCCTTTCTCTAGCCCATGGTACCGGTCGTTTTACTAGAGAGATTGTGACACGCATCCCTAAAGAAGTTTCGATATCTGTTATAACGGAGCAACCAGAGCCCTCGCTGCAAATAAAGCAACACGTAATTAGACGAGCAAAATCGTGGTGGGCATTCTTGAGTACGTGCGCCAGAGTACGAAAGCTAACGCAAGCGAGCGATGTAATTCATGTATTCGATGGATGGCCCTTTGCTGTATATGGACTTTCTGCAGTGCTTGGTACCAAAAAAAAGTTAATCATTAGTGGTATTGGGACATACTCAGTTGCCCCTCTCAAGCAGCGTCTAAAGGGCTCCTTGCTCCGGTATGCGTATGGGCGTGCCGATGCAATTCCATGTATAAGCGCTTTTACTGCCATGCAGATTCGCCATGAATGCCCGCGCGCGCCTATTTCTGTCATCAAAATGGGATCAACGTCATTGCCTTTGGTATCCGAGTCACAAGTAGCCGCCTGGCGTGTGGCACTTGGAATACCAGAAAGTGCGTACCCAGTCGTAATAACGGTCGGTGAGATTAAAGAACGTAAGGGCCAGCTCGACACACTTCACGGCATTAAGTACGCACTTCAGAAAATACCTAATGCTCAGTATTTAATAGTGGGGTCAGATCGCGATGCAGCATACATCCAGAAGATTCGTTCGTCTGCAGAGCGTTTTGGAATGACAAAACAAGTTCACTTCATACACACGGCACGCACTGATGCTGATCTTGCATGTCTGTATAGTCTTTCACACATAGTTGCGCTAAATTCAAATAATGTCGCTAGTCACTTTGAAGGGTTTGGGCTTACTATTTTAGAAGGCGCTGGTTTCGGATTACCAAGTATTGGGTCAAGAGACTGCGGAATTGAAGACGCGATCTTGGATGGAACATCTGGAATAATGACAACGCAACATAGCCATACGGAAATAGGTGAAGCATTGAAGCGCATTGCTTCATCTTATGAAAATTTTCAATCCGGGGCGCATATGTGGTACAGTGCGTTCAGTTGGGAAAAAACGGTCGCTGCGTACCTAACTTTGTATGGCTGATGCAAAAAGGGCATTTATTACGGGAATCACTGGTCAGGACGGATCGTATCTCGCAGAGCTTTTACTGAGCCAAGGGTACGAGGTCCACGGAATGGTTCGTCGCACAAGCACAGACTCACTGGTTCGTATCCCTCCGCAGATACTTCCACAAGTGACTCTTCACTGGGGAAGTATGCATGATGCTGCTGCACTGGCACGTATTCTTAAACTAGTTCAGCCAGATGAAATTTATAATCTTGCAGCACAATCCCATGTTGGAATTTCTTTTGATTGCCCAGTCGAGACTACAGAAATTAATTACCATGGGCTTGGGAGACTAGTACACGCAGTTCTTGAAAGCACTCCGTCGGCACGAATCTACCAAGCGTCAACGTCTGAAATGTTTGGCAGCACAGCGCCGCCTCAGAATGAGCGATCAGAAATGGCGCCTGTCTCACCGTATGCAATCGCAAAGTTACGTGCCTATGAAGATTATGTAGTAGGATATCGTGCGCGTCACGGGCTCCATATTTCGTCTGGGATTCTTTTTAACCACGAGTCGCCACGACGTGGCCGGGAATTCGTCACGCGAAAGATCGCACTTGCTCTTGCAGCAATTAAGCTTGGTCTTCAACATCATCTAGAGCTTGGAAACTTACGTGCGCAACGCGATTGGGGATATGCAAAAGACTACGTTGAGGCTATGTATCTCATGGTTCAGAAAGAGGTGCCGGCCGACTTTGTGATTGGCACGGGAGAGTCTCATACAGTAAAAGAATTCGTTGATGCGGCAGCTCAAGCTCTCGACCTCTCTCTCTTTTGGGAAGGTGAGCAGGAGAACGAGGTTGCCCGTGACGCAGCTGGGATTGTGCGAGTTCGTGTGAGTTCTCAATTTTACAGGCCGGCAGAAGTACATGCGCTTCGTGCAGATCCTAGTAAAGCAGGCGCAGAGCTCGGTTGGCACCCAAAGACTTCATTTTCTGAACTCGTAGAGATGATGGTGCGGTCAGACTATGACGCCCTTAGCGGGGAGAGTCAGAAGCGCTACTAAAAGAATAGCTTGCTCCTACTCAGTGTAAGAGTTAATAAACTCTAGAAAGTCCGGACGAATATCAGATGACTTAATAGCAGATTCAACCTCTGCTCGATTTATCGCCTTGGCGCGGAAGGCAGATGCAAAAAGTTGAAGCACTATACTTTCAATATTCCGATCTACATGCAACTGGTACGTTCTAGGCTGGCGTACCCAAAATCGCGGAATCCAACCGAAGATCTTCGGTGGCGGATTGAATGTAAAGTCTATTGGTAAGCCGGTGCGCCACGGCTGTGTTAGACGATTAGTCGTATGCAGCATTTTTGTGTTTTCGCCAAGCTCGTCGAGAGAGTTCCAATCTCTCGAAAGTTCAGTTATCTGAGCGCTCTCATTACGAAGTGCCATTATGTCTTCATATCTTCGAATCCCGTGAGCGATATCGTGGAGCATCTGTGGTACATCCCAATGTCTCAGCTGTTTGCAATCGAGAACCATTACCGAGGTATCCCAGGGATTCTTTCTGCATGCAGCGACCGCTGCATTTCCGAGATTCATGCGAATTAGGGGAGCTATATCTGCAAGTGCAAATATGTCCGGATCAATGACCAATGCCGTACCTTTATACTGCAGTAATGATGGTGGCATAAACCTGGTAAGCGTGAAGGATTGCAAGTCGTCAAAGGTGTACGGAGCGTAGTTTTTTCGGTACGGCGTGCCGACAAAGTCTTTAAATTCTGGAAGTGATTCGACTTCAATAATTGAAACTGGAATACCATACACCTTAGCTTGTCCGTAGGTCTCGAGTGCGTATTTAGCTACCTTAGCGCCAAGTAATTGCTTGCGATTGCTTTGTATGAAGATGGCGAAATCAGAGTACGAGCCCATATTTTTTCGAGAGAGTTGCGAGCGATAGGTAGATAAATGCGTATTTACCCGGCCAAGTTGTTGCATTAGCGACTGATTCGATGACCTTTTGCCAGTTAATTAACCCACCTTGTGGCGCACCTTCAAGAATGGAAATGAAACTTTCTTTGTATGTTGCGTCGTACCATGGTCGCACCGGTGCTCTCCATCCAGTTTTTGCGGCGCGGTTGACTATATAGTCTGGCAGGACACCAGCGTACATGCTCCGCAAAAAGCGCTTGTTTCCCCCTCCAGATATGTAATCTGCCGTAGAAAGATGTGAGTCAAGGAATCGGCGGAGCGGCATGTAACTGAACGGAGCACGTACTTCGATAGATTGAGACATGTACAGTTTATCCGTTTGGAGAAAGTTCTCGGCAGGGAGCCATACTCGCCGGTCGATCTGCATCATGTCTCGTATAGGATCATCAAATACGACACCTCTGACTATCGATCGCATCGTATCGAGCACTATGTCTTTTCGTACATCGGCAGCGGCAAATGCAAACCATTTAAATGCAAGCCATCGCTCTACCGGGTCATTGTATCGCCAGTCTGCACCGGTGCGGAATCGTTTGTAGCGATTGAAAACAAAAGGGGATATGCGGTCGATCAGTCGCGAGTAACGCAGACTCTCAGCGTAATAGGGGTACCCCCCAAAAACTTCATCGCCGCCGTTTCCTGTAAAAAGTACCCGATTTTTGTCTCCATGAATACCTTCTCGCTCCGCTGTTATAAGGTAGGCGGGGAGAGATATATTGTAGTTCGGTTCTTCTAAAATCTCGTACGCTTTGATGAGGTGCTGTAAATATGTAGACTTTGTAATGTTGATCTCGGTGTGTGTTGTACCATAGTGCTCTGCAAGCTTACGAGCTAAGATAGCATCATCGTTGAACGACTCCGCTGCATTCTCGAATGACGTTGTATACGTTTTGGGGGTCGCTCCAGCAGCGCACATTTCATGAAGGAGTATTGAAGAATCTAGCCCGCCTGAAAGGTTGAGTGCAATCTGTTCCTTACTTTGTAAATGTGCCCGGATGGTCTCAGTAAGCGCATCTTGAGCCGATGTAAATGTATCTCTTGAGTCACTTACGAAGGTGTGTTCAGAAAGGGCACCATCTGCGGTTACCTTGACGTACGTTCCAGGTGCGACTTTTCGGATCTGTTGCGAAAGCGTATGTGTCCCAGGAATATACCCTAGTGCGAGGGCTAGAGTGAGGCCTGTTAGGTCTGCGGTATCGCCTTGCTCGGTGAGTGCCTTCACTTCAGATGCAAAGGCAAAATTCGAGCCATTACTTCTATAATAGAGCGGCTTCTGCCCAGTTTCGTCCCTGTATAGTCGTACTTCGCGCTCCTGCGAGTTGTACAGCGCAATGGCAAACATGCCTTGTAGTGCGGTTACGAAGTCCCATCCAGTACGCTCGATAAGGTCAAACAGCATGGTGGTATCGAGCTCGTTTTTTGTGATTCCGTACCTCGAGGCTATTGAATCGGTGTTGTAGATTTGGCCATTGAACGCGAGAATCCAAGGAGACCCTACACGCATAACTGGTTGTACCGACGCTGCTGGGGTTCCTCGTATCGAGAGTAGACGATGTCCGAGATAAAAAGGTGGCAGGGCAATGCAGGTGCCGAAGTCTGGGCCGCGATGCTGGAGTGCATCGGTCATGTGTGCGATTCTGCTAGGATCGGCGCCGATGTATCCTGCGATTCCGCACATGGTGGTTCGGTGCATTATACCGTAGACTTACGTCATATGCCTGTTTCGGCTCACGCATCAGATCTTGACTACCGACTCTGGCTCCTTGAGCAGATTCGTCAGTGTCGCGTTGATTCGACACTACTTCTCGATATAACTGAACATGGGTACAATGTGTGGCAGAGGTACGAGCAATATATTTTTTCTACAGATATCGCACGATTCAGCGCACTCGGCTCATTCGACCAGTATCGCGCCACTGAAGGTGGTACGCACAGGTTCGTTTCTCTCAAGGGTGTCATTGTCGGAGCGGTGGGGGTCCTAGTAACATGCGCAGCCACGTTGATCTACGCTGTCAGAGGTGCATCGGTCGTGGTGTATGGCATTGATCGCGTAAGTGATCCTCTCTATGCCGCTGATTTTCGGATGAAGTCTGTGCACAGATTTGTAGCGGAACATCGTATTGCATCATTAGAAATCTTACACACCGTGTTTAATCGAAAATTTCTTTCAAACTTGTGGGCGAGACGTCGTCCCGCGGTATACCTTGAATCGTTCGACGTACTGCATTCGATCGGCAGATTTTTAGGTACCATTCCTCCATTCCGGGCTACAGTAACCGCTCCCGAAGGACTTACGGTCGATGAAGATCGGTTCGCGCGCTATGTCATTAAAAAATATTTATCCCAGCACAACGCGTCCCATATACGGGTTTCAGCGCTGACGATTATCTTGCGTGCCGTACGTGCGCGCGCAGTGCTTGCAATTGATGATGCACGCACATTTCATGATCTCGCGATGGCCGCACGACGTGCTGGCATTCCCATGATCGCGTTTCAGCACGGACACTTTACTAAGTATCATGTCGGATGGTTACAGCCGGTCGCGTATCAAGGTGACATCCCGCGCCCTAATACTCTTGTGGTCTGGAGTGAGTACTGGAAGCAAGAACTACTACGTTTAAAAAGTATTTTCTCTGCAGATCAAATACAGGTAGGAACACCACAGACGAAGCAGTACCTATATCCAGAGACTAAGAATTTACGCATGGTGCTCATTCCTCATGAGACTGATAGCCCAAAGGCAGATATAGCAAGGGCAATACGTGCACTTGTGGAAGATGGATTTCAGGTTGTACTAAAACTTCGACCGGATACGGCGCGCAGCTCACAGCTCGCACAGTATCCGGATTTGCCTCACTCCCCAGCCTTCACGGTAATTTCAGCGCTCGAAGAACTGAACGACACACCGGGGTGCGCGGTAGGCGTCTATTCTTCGTTTCTGTATGAAATGGTGTCTGCAGGGATACCAGTTGGTATACTCTCTGATTTATCACCCTATGGAGTTGGTATGATTGAGAACGGCCTCGCGAATAGGGTGACCCTTGAAACCCTCGTACCCGATGTTCAATCATTGATACAAACTTTAAAGACCGAGCTCGATCGGCGACGTGAGTCCTTGACGAAAGGCCATGTGCCGATTGAGAATGTACTCACTGACATCATGCACATGACTCACGTAAATGGGTAAACATGTTTAGATCTTTAAAGCTCGGGCAATATCGCCTACGGCAGTGGATTCGAGGTATTTATGCATATCCCACAAAAACACTTTCGACTGAGCCGCTTGCCTATGATGACTACTGGGATACAAAACGCCCACGCAGCGCACAGATCGTACTTTCTCCGATGGAGCGCGCTAGAGCAGAACTCATTGCTCGTAGCATGCCAGATGGGGTGCGAAGCATTGGAGATATTGGGTCAGGGCCCGGAACTGTTCTACACGAGATACTCCGCTTGTGCCCAGGATTAGAAGGCGTAGCGTATGACTCATCCGTGCGGGCGCGGCGAGCTGCTGAAGAGCTCGGCCTACGAGCCATCCCACTCGACCTTCGCGCGGATCCGAGTCTGTCGAGTGTGATTCCTGCAGACGTATTTATTATTTTAGAAGTCCTCGAGCACATACCGGATGCAGAACAGGTCCTTGCGGCAGTAGTTGCCAAATCTACCCGCGGCGTATTTTTTTCGGTGCCGAATACGGGATTTTTCATGCACCGTTTTAGGCTTCTGTTTGGCAAGGTGCCTGCTCAATGGATTCATATGCCAAACGAGCATCTCCGCTTTTGGACCATCGTCGACATGCGCTGGTGGCTTAACGCACAAGGGTATAAGCAATTTTCAGTAATGCCGTACGGCGGCGTGCCTCTATTAAATATGGTATGGCCCAATTTGTTTGCTGAAGGCACACTAGTAACTATCGAAAAAAATTAATTCTTTCTATGAATAGAAAAAATATTCGATCAGTAAGCAGTTTTGCTGCTTATTTAATCTTACTACAGCGTACTCAATATCAGCTCTTGAGCTTTCTGCCGAAAGGCATACGTCGAAGACTTGACCCAGCATCTAAATGGTACAATTTTTATTTAAGGGCGGAAGCGTTCGTGTTTCACTCCAGAATACTGCGCCTTCTAAATGCAGATATGGATTCTGAAGTATCAGAAATCAAGCGTTTTTTTCCTGAGCGCGTCGGTTCTATTCTCGGTATTGGGAGTGGGGTAGCATTGGAAATCGCGCTTCTTGCAAGAGCATTTCCAAAAGCTAGAGTGCGGCTTGTTGACAAAGAGATGGTCAGTCAGAAAATTTACTACGGCTTGCAGTCCCAGGGCAGTTACTATAACTCGTGGGCCGCGGTTCGTGAGGTGGCGGAATCGGTAGGTGTTGATAGTAGTGGTTGGCTTTTCACTGATGTAGATGTGAAAAATCCTATTATATCAGTAAGTACTAGTGAGCCTTATGATATTGTAGTGAGTTTCCTGTCATGGGGATTTCATTACCCCATCTCTGTCTATTCGTCTATTTTTGCAGCAATTAAATTACAAGGTATTGTAGTGTTGGATATTCAACCAAAAGAGGGCTGGGAGCAAAAGATTCGAACGGCAACCGGTCCAAATTTCGAAATAGTCAAAATTAGAGAGAGACCGAATTCAGTTCGAGTAATTTGTCGAAGATTTCAATAGCATGACGAGAGGAGAGTGCACGCAGCAACTATCTACCGCGTTAGTTCTTGTGTGTAATGAAGCGTACGCTAATCATGCTTATATTCTAGTTAGATCTGCTAAAAAAAACGAACCAACGTTATACCCGATTGTATTTGGAATAAATCTATCACAGTCTGCGAAGTGCAGGCTTATAAATTGTGGGGCCGAACTGCGTTCTGAGTTTCATGTATTCGAGTCTAAAGAGATAGAGCGAAGCTTTGCGGCTAATCGGCGAATGGAAGCACTCAGAGAGGTGCTTGCTGAAGGGTATGAGCGAGTGTTGTATTGCGATGCGGACTCGATTATTCGTAGGCCTTTGAAAATCGTCTGGGAGCTCCTTGATGAGTGTGACCTTGCACTTTGTCATTTCTACCGCATCAAACCAATCTCGCGGGCCGATTTCCAGCGGATGAAATATCTTTCTGGAGTTATCGCACTTAGAAATAATCCGAAGGTAAATCATGTTGTTTCAAGATGGAGCCAGGATGCACAGGCTCATATGAATGAATGGTTCGCAGATCAGATTTATTTGATCAAGGCACTAGACGATGCGCGGGGTCTGCGGATTGGATCGCTACCATTAAGTTGCATAGATTGGACGTACGCTTTCGGGAGTCCTCTATGGGTCGCAAAGGGTGCGCGTGGTAAGTTAAGTTTAATTTTTAGATTAGAAGTGCTGAAATATAAAATAGAAGCCCCTCCTTTTTTAATTGGAGTCACTATAACTATGCTTCAGGGTATATGTAGACTAGGCGAGTTCCTCTGGCGTCCAATTACCCGACCGCGCACCTGGCTTCATTCGCTTACCCGTATTCGTATCAAAAAAATAGAAGGTCACCAGTAACAAAATTAGACCGAAGGCATAGTACCCGAGTGTAGCCCAAACAACGCCCCAGATTCCAAAGGGGGTAATCAGGACAGCGAGAAGAATTAAGCGGAGTAGCGAGGTCGAAAGCGAATTGATATACAAAAGTTTTTTCTTCGCATGGCTCACCAATGCCTGACTGTACAGTGCTCCTGCAAAGACAAGAGGGACGGTTAAGGCGTAAGCCTGAGAGTAGGGGATAGCCGCAAGGTATTGCGGAAAAAACAATGAGAAGAGATACGGTGCAAGAGCGATGTAGATGCCTGCTAATGTTAAACCTACAGCAAACAAAATTAACGATTTGCGCGCAATGGTCCGTCTTATTTGATCATAGTCTTGCTGCGTCATTTTGGAAAACGCCAAGGAATTCACTATTCCGGCAGTGCTTCGCATCTGGTCAGGAGCTACTTCAGAAAATGCGTATAGAGCTAGAGCAGTTCCCCCTAACTGAGAAAATACTAGTATTCGATCAAGTTGTGCGACAGCAGTTGCAAAGATGCCGATACCAGAAAGATGTTTTCCATATGAAAGCATTTCATGATGTAGATGTTTTGTTGTTTTTGAGTATTGACTGATTATTCTGTGATAGCAAAAATATGTCGCAATAAATGTCGTACTAAAGTAGGCCGTACTCAATAGAAGAGGATTATTTGTTATTGAAACTACTCCAACGAGAATACCAATAGGCACTATAGATCGTAACAAGTTGTATAGGGTCTTCGTTTTGAACTCCTGTAGACCGCTGAGAAAGTTATCATAAAGGGACGCCGCTGCTATCAATGGAGAAATCGCACCTCCAAAGAAGATAGCGAAACCGATTATGAGATTGTCGTTCCAAAGATAATATGTACCGATGCATCCAGCAGCAACTATGCTGCCAATGCTCCACCGCAAGGATGCAGAGAATCCGTGCGGAAGTGCATCCAACACACCTTGAGCCGCAGCGCGGTTTACTGCCTTACCTAGACCGATCAGAGAAAGCGTACCTGTTAGTCCTATGATTGACAAAATATATTTGTAGACTCCGTACTTCTCGGGCTCCATTAGGTTTGCGAAAACATATGCCATCAGGAATCCAAAAAGAACTGTCCCGACCTGGCCGATAATCAGCCAGAATCCTCCTCGGGCGAGGTACTTTATATCCGTCCGCAGAACACGCTCCGCGACCAGGAGTGCATGTAGGAATTTCTTTCTCATATTACTTCGGATGTCCATTCATAGTACCTTGCTATAAAGCAGATTAGTAGCTAGTCGAAAAAACTCTACTCTTACTTTGACCTTGGTTAACCTGCTTTCTTAAATATAAATGTCTATATAGTAGTGTAAAAAATTTGACATGCGTATAGATTTCGTTTCTAAGGAAAATTTCACAGGGTTCGCGTTAGAGGCAAAAGCTCCGTTGAGTTCGTAGAAAACTGCGTGCTATAGTAGAAAAAATGGAGCTCGTACGGTACGTGCGTATTGGTGTGCTTGCGGCAGTATTTGCAATACCTGCCGTTGTGCTTATTGTTGCGAATACGCTCTATTTTCCGTTTATTACGGGTAAGGGGTTTGCATTTCGCCTTCTTGTAGAGCTTGCGTTTGCTGGATGGGTAGTGCTTGCACTTGCCGACCGTGCGTACCGCCCGACTAAGTCTGTCGCGCTTTGGCTCGGACTCGCATTTGTAGTGTCGATTGGGCTTTCGACTATCCTTGCGGAAAATCCGACCAAGGCGTTCTGGTCCAATTTCGAGCGCATGGAAGGGTATGTCCTTATCTTGCACCTCGCCATGTATGTAGTTGTACTGACGTCAATGCTTCGAACGGAGCGCCTGTGGCGCAACCTGATATACACCACTCTTGGCGTAGCGGCGATCGTAGGCATGTATAGCGTATTTCAGCTGAGTGGCGCGTTCGTCATCAACCAAGGAGGATTGCGTATTGATGCCACACTCGGGAATGCGACCTACTTCGCGGTCTACATGCTTGTGCATGTATTTCTTGCACTCTATGCGCTCGTGCGCTGGGCACGGGGGCGTGTGGTATCAGTGGTGCTTGGTATTTTAGCACTCTTCTTTTCTGTTCTCGTAATGTACTCGGCTACGCGCGGCGCTATTCTTGGGCTCCTGGGTGGCTTGGCGCTCGCGGGGCTGATTGTTGCGTTTTCTAAAGGCGTATCTCCGCTTGTCAGGCGCGCAGGGTACGCCGCTCTCGCTCTTGTTATCGTACTTTCTCTAGGCTTTGTTGCGGTTAAAGATACGCAGTATGTCGCAGAGCACCCAATCTTCTCGCGCATTGCAAGCATATCGCTCGCAGCGGGGGAGACTCGATTTACGATCTGGAGTATGGCGCTCGAAGGGGTGGCGGAGCGGCCCATGTTTGGATGGGGACAGGAAGGATTTAACTATGTATTTAACGAGTTCTATCGGCCCGAGCTCGTGACGCAAGAGCCGTGGTTTGATCGCGCACACAATGTTGTCTTAGATTGGCTGGTTGCAGGAGGGTTCCTGGGTATGCTCCTGTACCTATCTTTGTACGCAGTCCTTATCTATTACCTTTGGCGGGGAACTACGTTTGACGCGAAAGATCGCGCCATCCTTACGGGCCTTATTGCAGCATATGGGTTTCATAACCTCTTCGTCTTCGACAACCTCATGAGCTACGTTCTGTTTCTCATGGTGTTTTCCTACATTACGGTGCGAGCGAACCCGAGCGAGCCCCAGGTTTCAGGCGGGGAGATACTCTCTCCACAAGTAGGATTGCCAGTGGTTGCGGTATTTCTCATATTTGCCGCTTACTTTTTAAATGCGCCGGGCTACGCCTCAGCATCTGGAATCATTCAGGGACTCTCGCCGCAACCACTCGGTGTGCAAAAAAATCTTCAATACTTCCGTGAAGCGTCTGAGCGGTCTGGGCTAGGGTACCAAGAAGTGGGCGAACAGTTTTTGCAATTTGCGATTCAAGCGCGCGCGATGCAGGTCGGAGATGAGCGTTTCCGCAGCGATGCAACGGTAACTGCGCAACGAGCGTTCGAAAGTATTCTCGTGCAAGCGCCGAATGATGCGCGGCTATTAGTCTTTTACGCGACATTCCTCCGGCAGGTCGGAGATCTTGATGGTGCGACACGCGTTATAGAGCAAGCACTCCAGGAATCGCCCAAGAAGCAGAGTATTCTAGTAGAGGCAGGAACCATTGACCTCGTAGCAGGTCGCTTCACTTCTGCTGTGGAGCGTCTTGGGTCTGTTTACGCATCTGCGGGCAGGTACGGAAATGCGCACCTTCTCTTAGCTGCGGCGCACATTCGAGCAGGGTCGCCAGCCGCCGCAAAGGAAATACTTATAAAAGAATACGGCTCCGCCGAACCGCCAGAGACCGCTGTCGCTACAATGTATCTTGATGCGGGGCAGTACGACGCCGCTGTTAGGATAGCGGAGCTTGCTGCACAATCAAACTCGCTTCAAGCGCTTCAATTTTTGGCCGGTGTGTACTACCGTGGGAACCAATTTGATAAAGCAATCACGGCTCTGTCGAGAGCAAAGCAGGTTGCTCCCGAGTATGCTGCACAGGCAGATGAACTCATTCGGATGCTTTCGGCAGAGCGAAGGTAGGTTGCCAACACTGCGCGCGCCTGCTATACTTTGGAAAGTGAGTGCCTGACAAAATCGGGCTCGAACGAAAATCTGCATGAACCCCGCTCTGCGGGGTTTCGTGTTCTATACTTTTTCTATGTCCATGTATCGCGAAGCAATCAGAGCATACTCAACTCGCACGATGCTTACAGATCTTGTGCGCAGAATTGCTCCATATCGGAGCACGTTTCTTCTCGCAACCGGCATTCGCATTATTGGAGATGTTGCGTGGCTGTACCCGGCGATAGCGGTTGCGACGATACTTACGGAATTGTCTAAGGTGACCGCTGCTTCGAGTAGCGTCATTCTTACGGTCTTTTTCTGGTGGGGCGTTGCCATCGCAGTGCGAGCACTATCTCGGTCGTGGTCGTCATACCTTGGTTTTCATGTTTCAGAGCGAGCCAAGCTCGATACTGAGCGCGAAGCGCTTCAACACCTGACCTTGCTTGATATGGCGTGGCATGAGCGCGAGTCGAGCGGCGCAAAGATGAAACGCGTTTCCGCTGCGGCTCAAGGTGTAGATCGGGTCATACGCATGTGGTTTACGCTCCTCGTGAGCATTAGCGTGACTGCGGTTGGCGTCCTTATTATTGTCAGTCGTATCGATCCAACGCTTTCTGTGCTAATCGTAGTTTTTGCCATAATCTACTTTACACTCGCGCTCATCTTAGGGCGGCGCGCCGCAGCAACCTCTCTTGCTGTTCAAAAAGAGGAAGAAGTTTTTAACGGTGTGGTGTATGAAACTATTGCGAATGTCCGCACGGTGCATGTGTTTGATCATGCACGCGAGGCACTGTCCCGGCTCGACGCGCTTCTATCCGGTGTGGTGGGCAAGGTACAGACGCGTATTCAGGCCTATCAGTTCCGGTCGTTCGTATTGTTTGCATGTGCGCAAACATTCCTTATAGGTTCCTTACTGTTCGTCGGTATCCAGATTATTGACGGCCACTATGAGCTCGGTCTTTTTGCGCTCGTGTATCGATACTTCGGTCAGATTTGGGACGCCGCAGGAGAGCTTGCCGATTTTTCCCAAGAGTTCATGACCTCAAAGCTCTCACTTGCACGGCTTTCGGAGATAACGCGCACTCCCCCCGAGGGGGTGAGTGATGAACGGTTCGATATGCCACACGACTGGAAGGAAATCCGCTTTGACGACGTATCGTTCTCATATGGTGAGACCGTAGCGCTCTCGCATGTGTCCTTCTCGGTGCGCCGTGGCCAGAAAGTCGGCATCGTGGGCTCATCAGGCGCAGGCAAATCAACACTATTTAAGTTGCTCCTGAAAGAGCGGAGCGCGTATACCGGAGAGATCTACATCGATGACATTCCACTGCGTCATATACGTCGCTCAAGTTATTTTGAAAAGGTATCGGCCGTACTACAAGACACCGAAGTATTTAATATTTCGCTCAAGGATAATGTAACGCTCGCACGACCAGGGCTCTCATCAGACGAGCATGTGCGCAACGCTCTCAAGACGGCCCACGTCAGTGACTTTGCGGAGCGTCTTCCCGAGGGCGTCGACACTATTATTGGCGAGCGCGGGGTGAAGTTATCAGGCGGTGAACGGCAGCGCCTCGGAATCGCGCGCGCCGTGTTTAAGCAACCAGAGCTTCTCTTAATGGATGAAGCAACATCGCACCTCGATTCGGATTCCGAAGAGCGCATTCAAGACTCCCTAACGCGTTTCTTTTCCGGGGTTACGGCGATTGTTATTGCGCATAGACTATCTACAATCCGCGCTATGGATGTGATTTTAGTAATTGAAGGAGGGCAGGTCGTGGAGCAGGGGTCATTTGACGCGCTTATTGCACAGGGCGGCAGATTTTCCGAGTTGTGGTCGAAGCAGTCACTCTAGTATACTGAGAAGCGTTGCCCCTAGCGTGCGGCTGGCGGCGGCACTCACATAGATTTTCACTTGGAGCTCGCACCCGTCAGTCGCACACTGGGGAGAACATGTACGTACGAACACAGGTCAGTGCACGAGAGCTGACGACTTTTCGCGTCGGCGGGTCCGTAGCAAATGTCATAACAATTGAATCTCGCGAGGAGGTATCTGATGTAGTCCGGTTTGCAGAGTCCCTTCAGGCACCGATCATACCGGTGGGTGGAGGGTCTAACATACTGGTACCCGACGGACTTCTCGCGGTAACATTTCTACGATACGCACCACGAGACATAACAGTCGACGGGCCCATCGTGAGGGTATCCGCAGGGGCACGATGGGATGACCTAGTCCTCATTTCTACTCAACACGGCCTGCGAGGTCTTGAAAACTTATCAGGCATACCAGGAACAGTAGGTGGAGCTGTCGCGCAGAACATTGGTGCCTATGGTGCAGTGCTTGCAGATACACTCTTGTCTGTGACCGCGTTTGATCTTCATGAAAAAGAGTGGCGTGTGATTTCATCGAAAGCATGCTCATTCGGGTATCGGTCGAGTATGTTTTCCGCAGAACGCGACCGCTACCTAGTTACACAAGCAGAATTTGCACTCTCCCGAGATATGCCACTTCGTATCGACTATCGCGACCTCGCAGATGCGTTTCGTGATTGTGAACCGACGCAGGTAGGAGTGCGCGACACGGTACTTCGCATTCGTGCGGACAAATTTCCCTCGCTTACCGAATTCGGAACCGCAGGATCATATTTTATGAATCCCGTGCTTGATGCGCGATCGGCATATGCTGTTGCTGAGCGCTATCCTGGTATGCCAACATTTCATCTTCCTGAAGGTGGAGTTAAAGTACCGCTTGCATGGCTTATTGATCATGTCCTTGGAATGCGCGGACAGATACACCGCGGCGTTGAAGTGTGGCGCGGACAATCGCTCGTCCTTGCTGCGCATGAGAATGCTACATCCTCTGACGTGCGACGACTCGCATCACACATTGCGCGCAGAGTATTCGAAGAAACGAACATACACATTACCCCAGAGGTGCGTGAGTTGTAATTTTTTTTCTTTAAAACTTATCCACAAATCAAATTATTTTTTCATGCACGTGCGGAAAGATATCGAATAATGAATATGAACTTGTATCACAGCGGCGTCAGGTGCAGAGTACGCACAACACTCAGCACATGACGGGTCGAACGCACTCAACGATGCAAGTCTAAACTCCTCATACTATGGCAAAGAAGAAAATGGCAAAGAAGACGACAAAGAAGAAGGCAACAAAGAAGCGAAAATAACAGACCTTCCCCGCGGGGAACGTCCGCTTCAAAAGCGCCTCGGTGTCCGAGGCGCTTTTTCTATAGCTCGCGGTCGTGGCTCCAGATACTCCTCTGTGGTACCATACCTCCACATGACGACGTTCCTCGATAAGCTCGTCGGCAGAAAGCACCGACTCCTGCGTGAGGCTGAGCGGATCGTCCCTCTAGTTCAAAAAGAAGAGGAGCGACTCAAGTCCCTCACGAGTGAAGATCTTCGTGATACGGCACGGCGTCTGCGCGCGGAGTTAGCGGATGGTGCCACGCTCGCGTCACTCTTGCCGCGGGCATTTGCCGCTGTTCGCGAGGCATCGCGGCGCACGCTCGGGGAGCGTCACTACGATGTCCAAATCATTGGCGGATACGTGCTTCATTTTGGAGGAATTGCTGAAATGCGAACAGGCGAGGGTAAAACGTTGGTGGCGACCCTCCCAGCATTTCTCAATGCACTACCGGGCAAGGGTGTGCACGTCGTTACCGTGAACGATTACCTTGCACGCCGTGACGGAGCGTGGATGGGTCAGGTGTATGCCGCACTTGGACTTACAGTGAGCGTGATTAACCACGAGGCTTCATATATATATGATGAGACTTTCGTAAAGAAAGAAGAGCAGGATGTGCTTGACGCTGAGCGCGATGAATCTGGAAGTTATAAAGTAGTTCATGAGTTTTTACGTCCGGTGGACCGCCGTACTGCCTACACTGCAGACATTGTGTACGGAACAAACAACGAGTACGGCTTTGACTATTTACGAGACAACCTTGAGTACGAACCAGATCGCGTACGCCAGCGTGCTCACTACTTCGCGGTCATAGACGAGGTGGATTCAATTTTGATTGATGAGGCACGCACACCACTTATTATTTCTGGACCATCACGTGACCCAGAAGAACTCTATCGACGATTCGCGGAAATAGCGTCTAGTATGACCGCGCCTCAGCATTACACGATAGAAGAAAAGTCTCGCGCCATACTTCTCACGGATGCAGGAATTGAAAAAGCTGAGCAGGAACTCGGTATCGAAAATATGTACGCAGAGGGCGGTGCCAAGCTTGCACATCACTTAGAATCCGCGGTAAAGGCGAAAGCACTCTACCTGCGAGATCGGGAGTACGTGATCAAAGACGGTGAGATAGTGATCGTTGATGAGTTTACTGGACGACTCCAGCCAGGTCGGCGTTGGGCAGAGGGTATTCACCAAGCTGTTGAGGCTAAAGAAGGGGTTCGCATTCAGCGAGAATCTCAGACATATGCATCAATCACGTTCCAGAACTATTTCAGAATGTACGAGCGCGTTGCAGGTATGACTGGTACGGCAAGCACGTCCATAGAGGAATTTCAGTCTGTATACAACCTCGAGGTTGTCACTATTCCGACGCACCTTCCGATTAGGCGCATAGATTATCCTGACAAAATATTTCAGTCAGAGCGGGGCAAATTTGCCGCGCTCGCGCGCGAGGTGGCAGAGCGGCATGAGAAAGGGCAGCCAGTCCTTGTAGGGACTACCTCTATTGAGATGAACGAGCGCTTGGCGCAGCATCTCAAGGACTCGGGTATCCCACACGCAGTTCTAAATGCTAAAAACCATGAGCGAGAAGGAGAGATAATTGCTGATGCAGGACGAATCCACGCCGTTACTGTTGCAACCAATATGGCAGGAAGAGGTGTCGACATCAAGCTTGGTGGCCCACATGCAACCGCAGAAGAACGAGAAGCGGTGCGTGCGCTGGGAGGACTCTTTGTGGTTGGTACCGAACGGCACGATGCGCGCCGGATTGATAATCAGCTACGGGGCCGTGCCGGCCGGCAGGGGGACCCCGGTGAGACGCAGTTTTATGTCTCTCTTGAAGATAAGTTGATGCGTATATTCGCATCGGACATGGTGAAGTCTTTAATGGGTACCTTAGGCATTAAAGAAGAAGAACCGATTCAAAGTGCGATGGTGTCGCGAGCACTCGAGAGTGCGCAAGAGAAAATTGAGGGAGTGAACTTTGACTCTCGAAAGCATGTTCTCGGGTTTGATGATGTTTTAAATATCCAGCGCTCCGCAGTATATACTAAACGCCGCGCGGTGCTTCTTGGGTCAGAGCCGGAGGTGCTCGCTATCCTTGAAGAGATATTGAATACTGTTTCGGGAGATACGTCGGTTATTGCATCGAAGCGCGCTGAGCTTACTGATCAGGTCTTTACAGCAAGCATTCGTCGGCTGCTGCTACAGGCATATGACCTCTTTTGGATTGACCACCTTGAAACCATGGAGTACCTCAGAAACTCAGTGAACCTCCGATCCTGGGGCGGACGCGATCCGTTTGTCGAGTATCGCAAGGAGGGACTTCGTGCATACCGTCGGCTTGAGGAGTCACTCGCATCTTTTGTTCGGCAGGCACTCGAACGCATGACACCACCGCAAACTGGCTCAGCCGAACTCTCTATGAAGGCCCCTCAAAAATCGTATGATCGCAATGAGCGCGTAACTGTGACTGATGGCACTACGACGCGAGAGGTGAAATTCAAGAAAGTGGGCGAACTTCTCGCAAAGGGTTGGCGCATAGTACAGTACTAGTATGAAAGTTTTATACTACATTGTCGGTACAATTTTCGCGCTCTACCTGTGCGCGCAGGTAGTGCCCGGATTTTATATCTCAACTTTTTTTGCCGCAGCGATGGTGAGCGTTCTGCTCGGCGTTTGCGCTATCACCATTCGGCCGCTCTTACTTGTCCTAACGCTTCCAATCACGCTGCTCACGTTCGGCCTTTTTTCATTCGTGATTAATGCAGGCATTCTGCTTGCTATCGCGGGCATCGTAGATGGTTTCTCTATCGACGGATTTGTCCCCGCTCTTCTCAGCAGTATTCTCATAGTGTTCGTACAGTGGATCGTCCAGCGTTTCGCGTAGCGCATTCTCACGCCGTCTGTGGTAGAGTCAGCGTATGGCACTCGTTGATCGCATCACTATTCATGCCTCGGCTGGCCGAGGTGGGGACGGAGTTGTGCGTTGGCTCCACCTCAAGGGGAAAGAAAAGGGTGGTCCGGCTGGTGGCGACGGCGGGAAGGGCGGCGATGTTCGTTTTAGAGCAGTTCGCGACCTTGCTATCCTCGCGCGATACCGAGGGCGAGGAGCATTTCGCGCTGAGCCCGGTGAGGCAGGGGGCAATGAGGATATGCACGGCGCAAACGGTGAATCTGTAACCATTGACGTACCAGTTGGCTCAGTTATTACCCGACTCGGCACTGGTGAGACATTTGAGCTTATTGAAGATGGTGCGGAACAGGTGGCGCTTCGCGGTGGTCGCGGTGGGTACGGAAACGCGCACTTTAAATCATCAACCAATCAGAATCCGTATGAGTTTAGAACTGGTGCCGCGGGTGAGGCCGATGCGTTCCGGATAGAGCTCAAAATTATTGCAGATGCTGGCCTCATTGGGTTACCGAATGCGGGAAAGTCGACCCTCCTCAATTCACTGACTGCAGCACGAGCAAAGGTGGGAGCGTATGCGTTTACCACTCTCGAGCCAAACCTTGGGGTGATGTACGGATATGTGCTCGCGGACATTCCCGGCCTCATTGAAGGAGCTCACGCGGGGAAGGGGTTAGGGCATGGTTTTTTGCGACATATCTCTCGGACGCGCGTACTTATCCACTGCGTGTCAGCTGAAGAAGAGGATCAGCTTGCGGCCTACAAGACTGTGCGGAGTGAACTCGAGGCGTATGGCCAAGGTCTCTCACAAAAACCTGAGCTTGTTTTTATCACGAAAACAGACACTATCTCGGCATCACGGTTGTCCGAGATTCAGGCATTATTTTCCCAAGAAGGAATCACCACAATACCGGTCACTATACTCGATGATGCTAGCCTTAAGCTCGCCTCAGACTCACTAGTTCAATTTCTCACCAAGGCGTAGTACTATCTCTATATGAGAGGGTACCGGGCCACAATAGGGCTTGAAATTCATGCTGAGCTTCGCACGCGGACGAAGATGTTTTGCGGTACCCCTAACGACCCTTCAGCGCCACCTAACACCAATGTGTGCCCAGTGTGCGCAGGGCATCCCGGAACACTGCCGGTGGTCAACCACGAAGCGGTGCACCACGTGCTACGAGTGGGCGCTGCTGTCGGGGGTACGCTGGCTGACTTTACTGAATTCGACCGAAAGAATTATTTCTATCCAGACCTACCAAAAGGATACCAAATATCTCAATTCGATTTTCCTCTGGTCCGCGGTGGCGAGCTCGCAGGAGTGAAACTGACGCGCATTCATCTAGAAGAGGATACAGCGACTTCGCGACACGAAGGCGCACACTCTCTCATCGACTTTAACAGGGCAGGGGTACCTTTGATGGAGCTAGTAACTGAGCCGGTTGTTCATGATGCGGAGACCGCATCTCGATTTGCGCGTGAACTTCAGCTCCTCCTCCGCACGTTAGGCGCTGGCACAGCAAACATGGATAAAGGCGAGATGCGTGTTGAAGCTAATATCTCGGTGAGCCGAGACGAGTCGCTGGGAACAAAAGTTGAGGTGAAAAATCTCAATTCATTCCGCTCGGTCGAGCGCGCTATCGAGTACGAGATCAACCGCCAAGTTGACGAGCTCACGCAAGGTCGCGTCATTGTTCAAGAAACCAGAGGATTCGATGAAGACAGAGGCCACACCTTTTCGCAGCGTGCTAAAGAGAGCTCGCATGACTATCGCTATTTTCCTGAGCCCGATATTCCGAAGCTCCACATTTCAAGTATCCCCGAGTTTGCATACAACGAGATCCTCCGCACATTGCCAGAGCTTCCGGACGCGAGACGTGCGCGGTACGAAGCGATCGGACTTAAGGGTAGCGACATTGAGGTATTGGTCGCTGATGCGGCTGCACAGGAATTTTTTGATACCGAGTTGACTGCCCACAAAGCAACCGCTGAGGAATCAAAGGTAGGGGTCAATTATCTACTGTCGGACATAAGAGGCAGCGAAAAGCCAGATAGCGCCCAAGAGGCGCTACGGGGGAGATACCTCCCATTTGTACGGTTGGTCACTACTGGTGAGCTTTCATCACGCGGAGCGAAGGAGCTTATAAAGCTTATGCAGACGGACGACAGAGAACCTTCTCAGATCGCAAAAGATGCTGGCCTCGTCCAACAATCTGGCGATGAATACATATCTCGGATAGCCGAGAAAGTTATAGAAATGAACGCAAATGTCGTCGAAGAAATACGAGGAGGTAAGCGCGATGCCTTAAAGTTTCTTGTCGGGGTCGGCATGAAGGAGAGTAAAGGAGCTGCAAACCCAGCACTCCTCCTTGCTGCAATTGAGAAGCGTATCTCGTAGGACGATTTGCATCGAGTATTACGTGGGTGTGTGCCATGATAGGCGCTCATAGGCCTAGCATTTATATATGAACGCACGCACGGCGCAGAAGCGACATTAAGCAGTAGATGGGTCCTTCTGGTTCGAGGGTATATCTTTGTGAGTGTGTGAGGGCCTGGAGCGGCCAGAGCTGCATCAAGAAAGGTGTCGGAAGCCTTGAACCTTTTGCAATGGCCATAGCACACCCTAGAGTCGCCGTACAAGCATATACGCGTCTTAAATTTCACAGCTTAAAACATAGACATATCGTCGAATTTAGCTACCTGGGCAACTCCACGACTAAGAAAAAAGCCATATATAACCTCATTACCCGCTGAGAGTCGAACTGTAATGCTCCTGAATCGTGCTTTACACCTTAAAATATAGTCATATCGCCAAAAAACAACTCACTGGTGTAATTAATGGTCGGGGATTCAGACACCTGTGCACCAATGTCTACAACGAGAGCGATCAAGTGAAGGTCCGTCGGTCGACATGGTTCCAGCGCTGAACGCTCCGTGCCGAAAGGTCTCGTGGCGCTAGGCGGCATCTCTGAGGCTAGACCTTAGAACGAGGTACACATCCGCAGCGTACAATGTTGATCTACATCACATTGGACTGACTCTCATCTCGAGGGCATGCTAGGAGACTGGAGTGAATCTCACAACTGCACTCAGCAGACCGCATGATAAAGAACATTTGCCCTGTGCAGGGTACTAGAAGCCTCGAGGAAACGAGAATATCCACCTTGAGGAGTGCGCAGCCTAAAGACTGGATGAAGACGTTATATACTTAGGTCATGGATGAGCTAATGGTCGCTCAAAAACGTTATATCTCGTCTAAACGAGCTTCAAAAGAAACTGGGTACGCCCAGGACTATATAGGGCAGCTTGTACGTCTCCGAAAAGTAAGCGCAACGCGAGTAGGGAAGGCTTGGTTTGTCGATGAGGGCGAGCTGAAGCGACATCTAAGCGGGTCACAGCGCACCCCGCGCGCTGAGTCGCAGAACAGAACAGAGCTCGGCAATCAGGTCCTGAGAAAAGCCGATATAGAGTATCCAAGCACATGGAAGCCTATTGTTTACAGCACAGACACCGCTTCCCTGATGCCTGATACAATCTCGGATGACCGAGATAGCAATAGAAATATAGCGAATTCAGCTCTTATGCGAAGTCTGGCCCATCGCAGTGATAGGTCCGAGCTGGACATGAATCAGGCATTGCAGACTGATAGTTTGGGCGACTTAGTTGCACCCTCTGACGTTAGTTTTACGAGTAGGGCTAAGCGAGTGGATAGGAGCGGTATAGAAGGATTGGATCAGGTGCAGACGTCATTTAGTGAGTCGCCTCCCGGGACACTGCGCGGTGGTGCGCGTAGAGTGCGCGAAGTAAGAAGTACTGCAGTCGATGGCTTTGCTTTTCCTGCGAGTGTAAGGGTACCTACTGCCAGGGACAAGGTTCCTTCGGTGGTGAGCCGCAGTGTGCGCAGCACTAGTCGACTCAGCTCTTCTCGTGTGCGAAGCGGAAAGGTGCGTGTGCTGCCTCTCTTGGCAGCAGTCTTTGTTTTTCTCTTAGTACCGCTCGTAGTCTAGAGTTATCAACACTTTGATTTAATTTTTTTGACCCGAAATGTCGATATAGCTAGTAAAATATAGCTAAATCGGCATGTCGGAACAAGAATCAGGACTCTGGATCAGCTCACGTGAGGCAGCTGCGCGTTTCGGCTATACAGCTGACTACGTAACGTATCTCTGCAGAAACGGAAAGGTTCTCGCTAAGCGTGAGGACAAAGCATGGCTCGTAGATGCATCCTCAATTGCGCTTTTTGCTGCTCGCGCGGAAGCTGAGGAGAGTCAAAAGATAGAGCGCCTCAAGGAAATTCGTCGAGCTGAGTATTTGCGGGCTCAGGTGACGACTGTTCATCCGGTTTCGGTGGTGGCTGATGTTCCGGTAGTGCCTTCCGTAGCTGTATCCAGCACGCTAGTGACACCGGTGACTGAAGCAGATTCGTTTTCAGGTTCTATAGAACGTCGGCTCGGTACAACTGTTGCGGGTGACTCGCAGCCAGTGTCTGTTTCGCAGGTAGTGCCTGCTGTTGCACCTGCTCGAGCGGAGGCAGTACCACTTCGAGAGGCCGCTTTCAATCCGGGTTATGCGGCATCACCTTATGCAGGTTACTCGTACCGACTAGCAGGGACCCTCATCGGCTTTGCTGTATTTGTGTTTTCGTTTTCAGCAGCGTCTCACTCGTTACCAAGTGTGCAGCGTTCGAGTCAGACGCTGGCTCTTGCTGCAGCATCGTTGTCTGATACGGTAACTAATGAGGTCCGCACCTCAACCCTTCCGTTTGCGGTGCGAGCTTGGTCTGAAACACTTCGCTCAGCGCGACTCGCGCTATTCGGTGATCAGGTTTCTACCAGAACTTCCGAGGTTGCACAGGCTCCGGCTGTCGAAGTGGCAACATCAAGTACGCGCGAGCGCGTAACAGAGCGCATCGTGATGCAATCTCCTCCTGCGGTCACAAACTATATTTCGGTCCAAGGCGTGTCGCGTGAAGAGCTTGATAGAGCGCTTGCAGAAGAACGTCAGCGCATTCTTGCGCTCATACCTCAATACACACCGTTTAGTGGGAGTGCACCAGTAACGGTTGTCTCTACGCAAACGCTCGCTCAAGCTCAGCGCATTGATGTTCTAGATGGTGTCACGATTAGAAATGCCACAATCATTGGTGGTTCAATCAGTGGGACTTCTGGCATAGCGTCTGGAACGGGTTCAGTAGGCACTGGCTCTGTTGGAAATATTGCGTTTTATGGAGCATCTGGAGCGCAAGTTTCCGCAACAAGCACGCTCACTATTTCCGATGAGTCATTTGTAGGTATTGGTACCACGACACCTAATGCGCGTCTTGCTGTGTACGGAGACGTGCTTCTGTCGGGTGTTAGTCGATATTTGGGTTTCGGTGCGATTGCAGGTGCGCTGGGGTACGGAATTCGTGATAATTCAGGAACTCTGGAATTTAAGAACCTAGGTGGTGCGTGGACAGTATTCGGTACGGGCGGAGGTGGGTCTGCAGGGGGGGCCTGGTCCACTACTACCTCACAAGTTCCGGGTACCCTCATTAATTACTCTATTAATGTATCTGATATTGTCGCGATCGGTGGATCTTCAACGACAACTGCACCCTGGTACTACGATCCAGCCAGAGCCAATTTCTTTGTTCGTTCCGCTTCGTCAACCATAGCGGGGCCTTTGAATGTGTCGGGAGTTCTAACTCTCGGCTCACTGAACGGATTCCTGAAAGCGACTGCTGGAGCAGTTTCATCTGCTCTTGTTGATTTAACTACTGATGTGAGCGGTGTCCTCGCAGTGTCTAATGGCGGCACGGGATGGTCTGCACTACAGTCCGGTACTCTCCTTTACGGAAATGGTACAAACCGACTTGCTACTACAACGCAAGGAACCAATGGGCAAGTACTCGCACTCGTTAATGGTATTCCTTCGTGGGTCGCTACCTCTTCTATTAATAATGGTGTTGCATCAATCCAGCAGACATTCGGCTCTGCACAGACTGGCGCGCTTACCTTTGCGACATCGACTGCGACAGGAAATGGCCTAACATACGGATTGTCGATTACGAATACTGGAACGGCATTTACCTTCACACCAACAATTAGCGGTACGTTACAGCTTGCGACCTGGGCGACAACCACATCACAAGTACCGGGAACAGCAATAAACTATCCGAATAACGCGACTGATGTAGTTGCGATTGGCGGAAATGCAACAACTACCGCGCCGTGGTATTACGATCCGAATAACTCATCCTTCTTTGTTCGCTCCGCGTCATCGACAATATCGGGCCCACTCAATGTTTCTGGCGTACTCACGCTTGGGAATGCGCTACTCTTTGCAGTTGATAATACCTATGACATTGGTATTGATGGCGACTTCCGTCCGCGTGGGATTCATGCGGCCGAGCACATTACTGCACCAACGATCCGTGGACGAGACGAGTCTGGCGGTGACTTGACTCGTAACATGACAGTGCGTGGCGGTAATGCTGCGACGGGGAACAAAGATGGAGGCATATTAACGCTTGCAGGTGGTCGAAGTAGTGGTTCAGGCACTGAAGGTTCAATTGTGATGCAGACCGCAGGACTTACGCGTATGACTGTTGGTCCAACGGGAACTATTTCAGTTCCAGGTCTCACCGCATCGCGGCTCGTTGTAACAGATGCAACCAGTAACCTTTCAACGATTAGTACATCGACCTTGAATATCGCACTCTCTGACACCACCGGCACTTTGCCAGTCTCACGCGGCGGTACCGGCCAATCTACCTTCACCGCATCCCAGCTCCTCTTCGGCAACGGCACGAACGCACTCTCCTCAGTCGCCACCACCACGCAAACATTCT
>JAGWWK010000005.1 GCA_018970425.1 Patescibacteria group bacterium
CTCGCACTCACTGACGGCTCACTCACAAACAATGGATGGACCTTCCGTGCGGCAGGCAACTCGCTCTTCATTGCAACGTCATCACCAACGACCTTTGCCACATCAACGACGGCAGTACTTTCCTTCGATGCGAACGGTACGCCGACATTTGCTAAAGCAATACCGGTTGCGTCAGGTGGTACAGGTGCCACAACACTAACAACCAACGGCGTTCTCTACGGTGCTGGTACGGGTGCAATTGTGGCCACTGGACAAGGCGCAGCAAATAGTATTCTTGTGGCAAATGCAGGAGCACCGTCATTTAGCGCAGCTCCTACAATCGGCACATCGGTCACGACGCCGATTGTAATTGGTGGATCTGCGGTTGGTTCATCGCTTTCTCTGCGCCCCACGAGCGGTGCGGGTGTAGGGGCAGAACTTATACAGCTCCAGCTTGGAAACAACGGCAACGTGACTGCTGCAACCATCCGACAGTCCGGCTTCGGTATCGGCACCACAAGTCCACGCTGGGCGCTCACGGTCGCCTCATCAACTCGTCCGCAACTCGCACTCACTGACGGCTCACTCACAAACGATGGATGGACCTTCCGTGCGGCAGGCAACTCGCTCTTCATTGCAACGTCATCACCAACGACCTTTGCGACTTCTACAATACCTTCCCTCACCATAGATACAAACGGCAGAGTTGGTATCGCAAGTTCAACTCCAGGCTCCTTGCTCTCACTTGGCAACACGAACGGCATCAACTTCTCAACCGCAACTTCAACCTTCAGCTCAACCGGCGGTATTAACCTTGCTTCAGGATGCTTTGCAATAAACGGCACCTGCGTTGGCGGAGGTGGTGGCGGACTGACCGGTACTGGTTCGGCAAACAAGCTTGCATATTGGTCATCGTCCACAAACTTGACGTTCTCTGATCGCCTTCATATTGATCCGACTAACGTTCGATTCGGCGTCGGTACAACATCGCCTGCGGCTAAACTCGCGGTTCACGCATTTGCGGGAGAAACGCTAACGAACAATATGCTATTCTCGGTAGCATCATCAACAGCAAGTGCAACCACGACTCTCTTTACTGTATACAACTCTGGCCAAACGGTGCTTGGTGAACCCGGATCGACTGCAAATCAGGATGCAACAATTCAGCTTGGTGCAGACAACTTCGCCTTTGCGCTCGGATACGCAGCGTCAGATAGCTCATTCCGCATTGCATCATCGACAACGCTCGCGACGACGACAACGCTCTTCTCCATTCAAAAGTCTGGAAACGTGGGTATCGGCACCTCGACGCCATGGCGCACGCTCTCTATTAACGGCACCGGTGCGTGGAGCGGACTTTCAGCGGCGGCGAGTGGCAATGTGGTGGTATGTATCAATGCCACAACGAAGAATCTTTTTGAAGGATCATCTGCAACAACCTGTACGCCGTCTTCAATCCAGTTTAAGGAGCAGGTGCAAAACTCGAATGCTGGCCTTGCAACACTCTCGCGCATGCGCCCTGTGCGTTTCTACTTCAAGGATCAGGGTGATCCTGCAGAGCAGCTCGGTTTCATTGCTGAAGAATTGTTTGAGATTGATCCGCGCCTGGTACAGCTTGGTCCGAATGGTCAGCCGTCATCGCTCAAGCTCGATAACATTGTGTCTCTGATCGCAAACTCGGTTCGACAGCTTGCCACTGTCTATGCAGTCACTAATCCAGGCGAATCAACGATGCCAGCGATCTTAAGCTCATACATCGGTACCTCAAGTCCAGCGATTGCAATCGGTACTGACGGCAGAGTGGTCCTAAGTGGCACTATTGATGCGCGCAGTCTTAAACTTGTTGATAGTGCGCAGCCGGAAGTAGCGTGGAAGCTTGCTGTACAGAACGGCGCACTCACCATTGTGAGCTCGACCACGGCGACCTCGAGTCTTAGGATTGAGGCAGGTGCACAGAGCACTACCACACTTGCGGGCGCACTTCAGACTCTCGCGAACGCGGCATTCACTGAGGGAGTAGCGCTCACGAAGTTGGTGTCCGGTCAGGTGGTCGCGCAGATCGGCATCTTCGACAAGATCTTTGCCAAGGAGGTGCATACCGAAAAGCTGTGCATCGGTACGACTTGCGTTACCGAGGAGGAACTTCTTGAACTCTTGGGAGGAAGTGCGCCTGCCGCGGGGGCGAGCCAAGGCGCATCACAGGGTGCATCTTCGGGTGCTGATGCTCCTCCGACAATTTCAATACAGGGTAATAATCCTGCGGTGCTTGAGGTTGGGGAAACCTATGCGGACCTTGGGGCACTCGTCACAGATGACAATGATCCAAACATCGGTATTACGACGCTCCTCGACGGGACAGAAGTAACCGCGGTCGCGATTGATACGAGTGCTCCAGGAAATTACTCAATCACGTATCGCGCCATAGACTCTGCAGGTAATACTACTGAGGCAGTGCGAACGGTTGAGGTGCGCGCATCAGGAATTGCGCAGGCAGACCCTGCTCCAGAGCCTGCTCCGACTCCAGATCCAAACCCTGACCCGGGTCTGTAGTACACTAGAGCCGTATGCAACTACTTTCGCGTACGGCATGGAGTGGAGTCTGCGCGATGCTCATTGCGTTTGGTGGTTTCTTGTGTGCGCATCCTGCGTATGCACAAGTGGTGACATTTATTACTGAAACATCAGCAACGACATACTCAACACCACGAGACTGGAACAGTAGTAACAACTCGATAGAGTGCATTGGACCGGGAGGAAATGGAATTGATGGCATCACTAATAATACTAGTAGGGCGGGTGGCGGAGGAGGGGCGTACGCAAAAATAGTAAACCAAACTATCTCAGGAGCGGTGCCTGTTGTGGTATCCGCTGGTGGCTCACAAATAGATACGACCTTCGGCACCACGCTCTTGGTATGCGATGACGGGAAAAATGCAACCTCAGTAAGCTCGGCCGGAGCTGGAGGTACAACAGCGGCATCTACAGGTAGCACCAAGTTTGCAGGAGGAAATGGGGCAGGAGGTGTGGTTGCGGGTGGGGGTGGGGGAGCTGGTGGCACCACAGCTAACGGCAGTGCAGGGTCTGGAGGTACTGGTGGCGCGGGGGGTGCAACTAATGGCGGGGCGGGGGGTACTGCGGGAGATTTTGGTTCTAATGGTGGAGTGGGTGGAGACGGTACCGTGTGGCAAACGAGCCCGGCGCGTGGGGCAGGTGGCGGAGGCGGGGCAGGATCAAATGGGCGTTGGCTCCAATTCGATTTAGTGTGTGAATACAATGCAGCTAGCGGGGCGAATGCTGGCAGCTATGGCGGCGGCGGCGGTGGTGGTGGGTCAGAAGGTCCCTGTACTGGCGACTGCATTAATTTTGGAGGTTGCGGTATTGGCTTTGCGGGTGCAGGAGCACAGGGCATTATTGTTGTTACATATACACCTGCCGCTGTAGTTGCGGCCGGACTTCCAAAACTTATCATTCTCCCGCTTGGCGTATTAAAGCTTGTAGGAAGATTGATAATTCTGTAACGCCACATGCAGCTCGCTCGTCTCTACACTATTGCCGCGCTTGTCCTTACGCTCGTACTTGCTGCTCTAATGCTCGGGTACATGCGCATAGCTACCGAGCGAGTCTCTGTGCCTGCATGGGTAAGCGCCGCAACTCTTGCGTCCCCCGAGTCAGCGCCTGCTCAGGTACCGCGAGCCGTGACGCAGCAAGCGCCGTATGCGCCGCCTCGCTATGCGAATGCTCCTGGTATGGAGCGGTGGTATACAAACAAGGCACGGGGGTACTCGTTCCGCTTGCCTGAAGGATTTTCAGCTCCAGAAATCAAAACAGAGACCCCCCAAATTTCCGGCGTATGGGTGCACAGGCCAGGAAGTGCAGAGGAACTTGCTATTGTAGTATATCCGGTTACAGTAGGCACCGCGCTTGATGAGCAGACTGTCCGCACAGCGCTTAAAGGTTCTTTGATTACACAGATGAAGGAGAGTGCGCTCGGGTCAGCTGTTCGCGCAATCACATTTTATGCAAAGGAGGTAGAAACAGGTAGGGAGACGTACCGACTGTGGGCGGCGTATAACGGCTATGTGTACACCATGGAGGTAGAGCGGCCGTATGAGGATTTGCTCCGATTCGTGGCGGCGAATTGGTATTTTGCGCCACCGTTTCCGCCACCTATAAAGCGATAAAGTAAAAACGCCTGCGCGTACTCCGGCGTGCAAATCCAGCCGTACGCTTCGCTTGTCACTTCGTGTACCGACGGCAGGATTTGGCCTCGCTCAAAGTCTGCTGGCTTTGGCTCCGGCCGCGCCTCGTACGCCTGCGCGTACTCCGGCGTGCAAATCCAGCCGTACGCTTCGCTTGTCACTTCGTGTACCGACGGCAGGATTTGCACCTGCGACCTTGGCTTTATGAATGCCATGCTCTAACTACCTGAGCTACGCCGGCGAGCGAGACGGAGAACAAGAGCATGCTCATGTTCTCGTCGAGAGAGTCGATGGAAAGCCGCGAGGCGTACGTACATCGACTCATCAAGTACAATACCGCACTCTGCGAGTGCAATACAGACTTGGGGCGACTATCGGGAATCGAACCCGAATCGAGAGTTCCACAAACTCCAGTGTTAACCGTTACACCATAGTCGCCATACTGGGCGGAATGCTCTGCGTCCGTGTGGTCACGCGTTCTTTCTTCGCCACTGCTTAGAAAGCCGCTCGACCCCGCCTCGCCGGTTTTCAGCAACTGAAAACATGGCTCCGGCCCGCACACGCGCACAAACAAGCAAAACTTTTTGCTTGTTCTGCCGTGTGCGCAGGAGAGGACTTGAACCTCCATTCCCTTGCGGGAGCTACCACCTCAAGGTAGTGCGTCTGCCAATTTCGCCACCTGCGCAAATGAGGAGCGACGCGAGCGCGTGTGCTCATGTCGTTCGAGTGGCGTGCAGGCAAGGATTCTGTACCTGCACGCGTGCCGTTAGGCATCAAGAGTATACCGCTTTATAGCCGTTCTTTCAATATAAGAGGACACCTGCGGAGGCGAGTAGGTAGATGCCGATTACATTCGCGGTGAACGAAATAATCCTGAATGTGGCGTCGTTTACGCGAGCGAGTGTCAGGAACGCCACACCTATTTCATCGGGAAATGGCGACATAATGATGAGAAATCCCGCAAGGTCGCGTACGAGCGCAGGGCGCATAGCGCGGCTTTCAAGCATGCGTCTCACTGCGGGTATTTTGCGCAGCGCATCGATTTCTTTACCCAGGTTACCTTTAAGTAGTTTAAAAATTGTGAGGTCAGCTACTGTTGCGCCTATACCGCCGACAAGGGCGATAAATACAGGTGAGTAGTCCGGGGTGAATGCGGGAATGATAAAGAGCGCACTCGAGGCGGTAAAACCGTACGTGTATAAGCTACCAGCAATAAACACGCCACCGATCCCGAATGGCTCAAGTACAGCGTGGACGGTGTCGTATCCAAATGCCGCGAATAAAAAATACGCGAGTGGGTAGGTGAGGAGTATTGCTGTGAGTTTGGGGTACTGTGAAAGCACTGTGACAGTATACCGTTTGGAGCCGCCTCCCAGGATCGAACTGGGGACCTAGGGTTTACGATACCCTCGCTCTACCGACTGAGCTAAGGCGGCAACAATTCCATCCTACACGAATGGCGAAGACCTGATGATCCTCGGAGCCGAGAGCCGGGATTGAACCGGCGACCCCGTCCTTACCATGGACGTGCTCTACCAACTGAGCTATCTCGGCGTTTGGGTGCTCACCGATAATACCTGAAAAAAGTAGATTTTGCACCAGTAACACGGTACGCTATTTGTATGCAGCGAGCTGATATAGAGGCACAGATTGCCGCATTAGACGCAGAGATGGCGTCGCCAGATTTTTGGGCTGACAAAGACCGCGCGCAGGCGCGACTTAAAGAGCGCGCTGAGCTTATTGCCTCGTTAGAGGGCGGTGGTGCGCACGATCGCGGCTCGGCGACGGTAAGTATTTTAGCGGGTGCCGGAGGGGATGATGCAGAGGACTTTGCGGGTATGTTGTTCCGCATGTACCAGGGGTACGCGACTACACACGGTTGGGGTGTCACATTTCTTGATGAGAGTGAGAATGATCATGGCGGGTATCGGAATGTAACCTTTGAGGTGCGGGGCAAGGGTGCTTATGGACGCTTGAAGCACGAGGCGGGTGTGCACCGCCTCGTGCGCGTCTCGCCGTTTAACGCGCAAGGTAAGCGGCAGACATCGTTTGCCCTCGTTGAGGTATTGCCGGAGCTCACGAAGGATGATTCGGTCAGCATGAAGCCAGATGATATTGAAACCTCATTCGCCCGCGCCGGCGGCGCGGGCGGGCAGAATGTCAACAAGCGTGAGACCGCAGTGCGCATGGTGCACAAACCGACAGGGCTTTCAGTGCATGTAATGAGCGAACGGAGCCAGGCTGCGAACCGTGACCGCGCGCTCGCGCTCCTCAAAGCTAAGCTCTGGGAACGCGAGCGCGAGCGCAAAGAAAAAGAAAAGCAAGGACTCTCGCTCGCGCCCACTACATCGATTGAATGGGGAAATCAGATTCGCTCGTACGTGTTACATCCCTACAAGATGGTTAAGGATCATCGCACAGACTACGAGTCACACTCGCCGGACAAAATTCTTTCCGGTGATATTGATGCTTTCATTGATGCGCATGCAAAAATGACGCTACAATAAGCAGGTGATTTATTTTGACCACGTCACGAAAATCTATAACGCAACGTCGACCGCCCTCGACGACGTCACGCTCACGTTTGAACCTAAGGAGTTTGTGTCTATCGTTGGTCACGCAGGTGCGGGCAAGACGACGCTCCTCAGAATGATCCTCGCGGAAGAGCGGCCATCGAGTGGCGCGGTTTTTTTTGAATCGCAAAACGTACACACTATTCCGCGTTCAGCACTCCACAATCTTCGTAGAAAAATAGGCACCGTATTTCAAGACTTTCGCTTGATACCAAATAAAACGGCGTACGAGAACATTGCCTTTGCCATGGAGGCTGCTGGCCGCGCAGATGAGGAGATAGCCGCAGATGTGCCACACGTTCTTGAGCTTGTAGACCTTACGGAAAAGGCATGGAATTTCCCAAAGGAAATGTCGGGCGGTGAACGTCAGCGCGTCGCTATAGGTCGCGCCATAGTTAACCAGCCTGATGTGCTTTTGGCTGATGAGCCTACCGGGAACCTGGATCCCTTGAACACATTTCAAGTAGTTGAAATATTGAAGCGGATCAACGAGCTTGGCACTACTGTTATCCTCACCTCGCATAACAAGAGCGTTGTCGACTCCCTCGGTAAGCGCGTAGTAACGATGGATAACGGACGCGTAGTCCGCGATGATAAGGAGGGACGATATATACTATAAGTATGTTGTGGATTTCCGTACGGCGCGTCGTTCGGTCTGGGCTCGTGAACGCATGGCGTAACGCATTCGTCTCAATTGCCTCTATATTCGTGATGACGACCACGATGCTCCTCGTGGGATCGCTCCTTATTTTATCCGCGCTCATTGATCAATTCATTGCCTACGTTGAGGACAAGGTGGACGTAAATGTCTACTTTGTGACCGACGCGCCAGAGCGAGACATTCTAGACTTTCAGCGTGAACTTGAAGCGCTCCCGGAAGTACGCTATGTCACCTACACTAACAGAGACTCTGCACTGCAAGAGTTTCGCGCACGATATTCAGGAGATCAGAATATTGTAGGAGCGCTCGATGAGCTCGAGACGAACCCCTTCGGCGCGTCGCTTGCAATTAAGGCAAAGAATGCGGAGAATTTTGAAAGTATTTACCGCTTCATCCAATCGAAGGAAGAGTCCGCAGCTGGGGCGCCGCTCATTGAAAAGGTTAACTACGAGCGGAACCGCGCCGTTATAGAGCAACTTGGCGGCGTTGTGCGGACGGTAGAGTCTGTCGGATTTGCGATCACTATCATTTACCTGCTTGCGTCGTTAGCGATTACCTTTAACACCATACGACTTGCGATTTATACCGCTCGAGAGGAGATTGCGGTCATGCGGCTCGTAGGCGCAAATAATATGTACATTCGCTCGCCTTTCATGGTTGAGGGGACGCTCTATGGTGCGATATCTGGCACTATCGCGCTCATCCTATTCCTCCCAATATCGTATTTCCTGAGAGGAGCGTCACAGGCGTTCTTCGGGGCAGATATCTTTGCGTACTACCTCGTGCACCTGCCTCTCTTCTTCGCGGTGTTGGTAATTGGCGGGGCTGTGCTTGGCGGCCTCTCGGCGTTCCTTGCGGTTCGTAAGTACCTGTCGGTATAATAGGCCGCATGGCGGACCCTCGATCACGACGAACACGATCGGGCAGGACTCCCTCTAAAAAAACAAAGAAACGCCACACCTTCATCTTTGTTGTTGGCGGTGTTATGAGCGGCATCGGCAAGGGCGTCTCGACGTCATCGATTGCGCTAATCTTAAAGTCGAAAGGGTTTACTGTGACCGCGCTGAAGATCGACCCGTACATCAACGTAGACGCCGGCACAATGAATCCGACCGAGCATGGAGAAGTATTTGTGCTTGACGACGGGTACGAGACTGATCAAGACATGGGTAACTATGAGCGTTTCCTCAATGAGACATTGCCGGAGTTGAACTACATGACCACAGGTCGAGTGTACCAAGAGGTGATACGCCGCGAGCGCAACCTGGAGTACGGGGGTAAGAATGTCGAGGTCGTGCCTGACATTCCGCTTGAAGTCATTCGCCGGATACGAGCAGCAAGTCATCGCGCAAACGCGGATGTCACACTGATAGAAATTGGCGGCACGATAGGCGAGTATCAAAACATTATTTTCCTTGAAGCAGCTCGCATGCTGAAGCAAGAGTGCCCGCGCGACGTTGCTGTGGTTATGGTGTCATACGTACCTGTGCCCGGCTCAATAGGTGAGATGAAGACAAAACCGACCCAGTACGCTGCACGTACGCTGAACAGTGCTGGACTCCAGGCTGATGTGATACTTGCGCGCGCGCCGGTGCCGCTCGACCAGAAGCGCAAAGAGAAGATTGCGACTTTCTGCAATGTACGGCCGGAGGCAGTGATATCGGCACCAGACGTGCGTTCCATTTACGACATCCCGCTCAACTTTGAAAAAGACAAGTTAGGAGACACGCTTTCTGACATTTTGGGGTTACCGGCACGAAGGACTAACATGAATGCGTGGCAACGCTTCGTCCGCGCATCGAAGCAGGGCTCACGTCCAGTACATATTGCTGTTGTTGGAAAATACTTTGATTCAGGAAGCTTCGTGCTGTCTGATGTGTATCTCTCTGTGCTGGAAGCGCTTAAATTTTCAGCGTTTTCTCTCGACATCGGCCTCTCACTCACCTATCTAAATTCAAAAGATTTCGAGTCAGGTGCCGTAAAGCTCGACACGCTTAAGAAGTTTGACGGGGTCTTAGTGCCGGGCGGGTTTGGTTCGACCGGCGTCGAGGGCATCATCAAAGCGATTGGCTATGCGCGCACGCATCGAATACCGTACTTCGGCATTTGTTACGGCATGCAGCTTGCAGTTATAGAGTTTGCGCGCAATGTAGCAAAGCTTCGTACCGCGCACACGCGTGAGATTGAAGAACATGGTACGGAACTGGTGATTGACGTTATGGACGATCAGAAGCAGAAACTTGAATCAAACGCATACGGTGGCACGATGCGTCTTGGTACCTACCCGTGCGTCCTTTTAGCTTCTACCATCGCAGCTCGCGCGTATGGAGAGACGCGCGTCTTTGAGCGGCATCGGCATCGGTATGAAGTGAACACGAACTACATCGCGCAGCTCGAGTCAGCGGGCCTCGTGTTTTCTGGGGTTTCGCCCGATAAGCGCCTTATGGAAATCGCCGAGCTTCCTGAGTCGGAGCATCCATTTTTCCTCGGTACGCAGTTTCATCCAGAGTTTCTTGCCCGACCCCTGTCCCCACATCCGCTGTTTACCGCGTTCCTCGAGGCAGCACTGCGGGGAAAAAAGCGGTAAGATAGACATATGCCCCCAACTCAACACATTGCAATTACCATCCCGTGGTACGTACCAGTTATTCTTGGCGCGTCTTTAGTTATCGCCGCACTTGCCGGAAGTTATACCTTTTATGCGGTTAGGGCAATGGATAACGTACTCACCGTGACAGGATCAGCCAAAACGCGGGTGACCGCGAACTCAGCCAAGTGGACCTTAACAGCCACTCGAACGGTAGGACAGTCGGGTATAGCGCAGGGATACGCGCAAATAGCCCGTGACACCGAGGCTGTCACCTCATTTCTCACGTCGAACGGCGTTTCGACTGACAGCATTACCACGCAGCCTGCGATGCTTGAGGAGGTTTACAAGACAGACTCATCGCTCCCTAAGGAATACAACATTCGGCAAACCGTGGTGGTGCAAAGCACTGAGGTAGATACGCTTGATGCACTCTCCAAGCGAATTGTTGAACTTTCGAATAAAGGCATTCTCATGACCGGAAACTGGATCGAGTTCTATGTCTCTAACTTGCCCGAGCTTCGAGTCTCATTACTCACCGAGGCTATTACCGATGCGCGCAATCGTGCGGAGAACATTGCAAAGTCGGGCGGCCAGTCAGTCGGCTCTTTGAAGTCGGCCTCTTCCGGCGTCGTGCAGGTCCTCGCCCCGAACTCAATTGACGTTTCGGACTACGGTCAGTACGACACACAGTCTAAAGAGAAAGAGGTAATGGTGACAGCGCGTGCGACCTTCTTTGTAAGATAGAGTGCGTACATACATCCTCATCGGTGTTGCGGTCATCGCTCTCGGTGTTAGTGCCGTACCTCTATTTGGCAGCTCGCCCGTACCCACGCATCCGGTAGCGCGTATTCTGTTTGGCGGAGATGTAATGTTTGATCGCTATATACGCACCATGAGTGACGCGCGAGGCGCTGACTATCCGCTGTCATGCATCCGCGAGACGCTCGTTCCGTATGATCTTGTAGTGGCGAATCTCGAGGGTCCGATCACGTCGTTCGAATCAGTTTCTGTCGGGACGAGTGTTGGTGCGCCAGACAATACTCGATTTACCTTTCCACCTCGCACCGCGACTGTACTTCAGTCGAGCGGCATTGATGTCGTGCACCTCGGGAATAACCACATACTCGACTTCGGACCCGACGGGCTCATGGAAACAAAGAATGCACTTTCTGCGTCGGGAGTCGCGTACTTTGGTGACCCTGATCGCCGTGAAGAAGAGCGCATTCTCGAACGCACGGTTCACGGAGTACCGATCACTTTCGTATCGTGGAGTGACTGGGCGGTGCAGTCAGTTGAGGAGACAGAACGTGCGTTACGTGCCGCCCGTGAGGCGAACAGGGTGCCGATTGTATTTGCTCACTGGGGAGACGAGTACGTAGGAGCGCCGGAGCGCGTACGAGAGTTGGCGCGACGCTTTGTTGACCAGGGCGCCAAGCTTGTTGTCGGTTCCCATTCCCACGTGGAAGGGGAGTACGAGGAGTACCGCGGCGTGCCGATCTATTACTCTCTGGGCAACTTTGTATTCGACCAGTACTTTTCTGAAGAGGTGCGGAACGGCATTCTGCTTTCTGCTGAGGTGACGCCCGAAGGCGTGATGCGTGTCGAACGGATACCCATTCGCCTTGAGCGGGATGGTCGGACGTGCCTCAGGTAGCTCCACTTTCTTCGCTGATCGTGTTATAAATAGCCACGTATTGCCGGTTCGTCTAATGGTAGGACAACTGCCTCTGGAGCAGTTAATTGGGGTTCGAGTCCCTGACCGGCAGCCAGTGCGAAATGCTCCTATGTGAGGCTTTTTTATGTTCTTCAGTGGTACGATGGAGACGTGGACAAGAACAAGAAAATCTTTGGACTTCAGCGAAATGTATTTTTCCTCGGCATTACGAGTTTCTTAAACGACCTGTCGTCAGAAATGGTGCTGTCGGTCCTGCCTGCGTTCTTTATCTCAGTCCTGAAGACTGGCGCCGGTGCGCTGGGCATTGTCGAAGGTGTGGCGGATGCCGCATCTAACCTCATCAAGGTGTATTCCGGCAGGCGCTCTGACAAAATGGCGAAGCGAAAGATCTTTGCGATTCTCGGATACACCTTGTCGGTCTGTACGCGACCGTTTTACACCTTCGCAGGGTCGGTGTTTGACGTCGCGTCTCTCCGCGTTATTGATCGCATTGGAAAAGGATTTCGGGACTCTCCGCGCGACGCGCTTATTTCGCTCTCCGTTGATGCGCGTGAGGTAGGGTGGTCATTTGGCTACCATCGCGCCATGGATACTCTCGGCGGAGTTGCGGGGCCACTCGTCGCGTTCTTAATTTTGTCTCAATTTCCAGACGCGTTTTCAAGCGTATTCATGGTCTCGTTTGTCATTGGCCTCCTTGCCATTGCGTCACTCATCTGGGTGCATGATGTGGGACCCGTTATTTCAAAAAATATATTTGCACCCACGACTGGTACGCTCACGCCTCGACTCCGGGCGTACATTTTTTCACTATTTATTTTGTGCGCGGGTACGCTGCCCGTCGCGGTTCTTTTGTTTAAAACGCAAGAGCTCGGTTTTGCAGTAGCAACTATTCCGCTCTTTTACATGATCTACTCGGTTTCATACGCCATCTCGTCTTGGCCTGCGGGTCGACTCGTCGATCGGATTGGATCGGGCAGAATGATCGTTCTCGGCTACATTTTTCTCATTTCAGCCTATGCTACACTCGCGATGTCGCAAAGCATCTTCCTCCTTGTTCTCGGATTATTGCTTACCGGACTTTTTTCAGCATGCGCGGATGGCGCGCAGCGTGCGCACATTGCGCACCTGGTGCCAGAGAATCAGCGCGGCACCGCGTACGGCTACTTTAATGTTGCGGTCGGGTTTGGTGCACTTGTGGCAGGCGTCGTGGGCGGGTATTTGTGGGAGTTTGTCGGTAGCCATGTGGCGCTCGGTGCGGGAGTCGCAACGGTGTTTATAGGGCTCTCGGTATTTATGTCGACACTCCGCGTGCGCCGGCGCACGTAGGGTATACTAGACGCATGGTACATGGATATGTTGGAAACATAGAGCAGGAAACTGCTTCGAATCCGCACTTCCGCCGCGTACTGTACACGGCGCATAATCAGCAGCTCGTGGTCATGACGCTTGCGGAAGGCGAAGAAATTGGTGAAGAAGTGCATCCTGAAAACGACCAGTTTATTCGCATAGAGGCAGGCGAGGGCGCAGCAATCTTGAATGGCGAGCGACACGCAATTACGGACGGATACGTGGTCATTATTCCTGCAGGGCTGAGGCACAACATTGTGAATGTGGGCGCGGGACCTCTCAAGCTCTATACGCTTTACTCGCCCCCGCACCATGCGGATGGCGTTGTGCACCCCACTAAGGCGGATGCGATTAAAGACGAAGCGGAGCATTTTGAGGGAGATACAACGGAATAATCAATACTTTAAGCCACGAAACGCCTCCTTATGGGCAGGCGCGGAAAGGCGTCCTGTGCTATAGTTAGAGAAATGGCATCAAAAAACTCATCATCGTACGGAGCTGAGCAGATCCAGGTCCTTGAGGGACTTGAGCCTGTTCGTAAGCGTCCGGGAATGTACATTGGAACGACTGGTCCCGATGGACTGCACCACCTGATCTGGGAGATTTTTGATAACTCTCGCGACGAGGCGATGGGAGGTCATGCAAATGACATTGAGGTCACGATTCTTCCGCCGCTCGGACCGAATCGTCCGGCACGCATCCGCGTCGCTGACAATGGTCGAGGCATTCCTGTCGACACGCACAAGGCAACAAAGGTGTCTGCGCTTGAAACTATCATGACCACGCTCCACGCGGGAGGCAAGTTTGGCGGTGAGGGATACAAGGTCTCGGGCGGACTCCACGGCGTTGGTGCGTCGGTGGTGAACGCGCTTTCCACCCACGCGAAAGCCGAGGTGCATAGAGACGGCGGGTATTACGTACAGGAATACGAGCGTGGTAAGCCGCGCGCAAAGGTGAAGCGCGTCGGCCCGAGCGATTGGCGCGGTACTATCGTCACCTTTGAGCCAGACCCGACAATCTTTCCGATTACTGAGTTTGAATGGAACAGAATTGTCGCGCACTTGCGGCAGCAGGCGTACCTCGTGAAGGGAGTGCGTATTTCCGCGATTGATGCGCGCACTGCGGGCGTTGTAGATGAGGATGGCCTCTACATGCGAGACCTCGGGCTCCGCGTACCGAGCGCGACCTTCTACTTTGAAGGCGGGCTTAAGTCTCTGGTCGCGTATACGAACCGATTTCAGAAGCCGATTCATGACAGCATTTTCTATATCGATCGAGAAGTTGATGGTGTCATGGTGGAAGTCGCACTGCAGTATGTCGATGACATTTCATCGCGCCTCACTGCATTTGCCAACAACACCTACAACGCGGAGGGTGGTACGCACATCACTGGCTTTAAGACCGCGCTCACGCGAACGCTCAATACCTACGCGAAGAAGAACAGCTCTTCGAAAGATGACGAGAGCTTTACCGGTGACGATGTGCTTGAAGGATTGACGGCTATCGTGTCGGTAAAGCTGCGAGAGATTCAGTTTGAAGGACAGACCAAGGCAAAGCTCGGTTCAGTTGAAGCACAAGGAGCAACGGCGACCGCCTTTGGCGAAGCGTTTGCCGAGTTTCTTGAAGAACATCCTGATGAAGCGCGCGCGATAATTGGCAAGGCGTACCTTGCAATGAAGGCGCGCAAGGCAGCTAAGGCCGCTAAGGATTCGATACTGCGAAAAGGGGCGCTTGACGGCATGACACTCCCCGGAAAGCTTGCTGACTGCCAGACCAAGGACGCGTCTGAGTCGGAAGTGTTTATTGTAGAGGGAGACTCGGCAGGCGGCTCGTCTAAGCAGGGTCGCGACCGCCGCACGCAGGCCATACTGCCGTTGCGCGGTAAGATTTTGAACGTTGAGCGCGCACGACTCGACAAGATGCTCGCGTCTAATGAAATTAGGAATCTTGTAATCGCGATGGGAACCGGTATTGGAGACTTGTTTGATATATCAAAACTCCGCTACCACAAGATTATTATTGCAACCGATGCCGACGTGGACGGCGCGCACATCCGCACCCTCCTTCTGACGCTCTTTTACCGCTACTTCCGCGGCGTGATCGACGGCGGTTTTCTCTATATCGCGCAACCGCCACTGTACAAAATAAAAGTAGGGAAAGAGGTGCGCTACGCGTACGACGACGCGGGCAAGGCAGCCGTTCTTACGGAACTTGGCGTAACCGCGGCGGATGCTGAAATACAAGAAGATGCGGACGCTACGGAGGAAGATACTGAAGCAAAAGTCACCAAGTCGCGGAAGCCGCACATTCAGCGCTACAAGGGTTTGGGCGAAATGAATCCCGACGAGCTTTGGGAGACAACCATGGATCCGGCGCGGCGCGTCTTGAAACAGGTGACGATTGATGATGCGTCTGAAGCTGATCGCGTCTTCGACATTCTCATGGGTACCGATGTGCCTGCTCGCAAGACATTTATTCAATCCAACGCTAAGTCAGCAAACATCGACGTTTAAGCTTTTTCGAGTTTCAAAAAAGCTTCCGCCCAGCGCTCGCACGGGAAAATGCGCAAGCATCGTTCCCCTCACTCGCTAGGTAGCAGCAAAAAAATCCCCGAAAGGGGATTTTTTACTTTCACTTGGATTTGTGCTCGCACCCGTCAGTTATTTGGTCACCGTGACCGTGTACTTTACGATGTTATTGTCTTTGTTTCGCTCGTTCACGGAGCTCGTTGGGTCGACATTCACGATGAAGTCGCCCACATTGTCCTGCTCAAACGAGTCAAAGCCGATGGTGAACTCAATGCGGTCACCGGGGCCGAGCGCAACCTGCGATGGTGAGAAGTAGGTGAACGGCGGATAGGTCGGTAGCACCGCGGAGAATGTGAACTCTTTTGAGGTTTTGGTGCCGATGTTTTCGACCGCAAAGCGGACCGCAACGCGCGAGGTGCGGTTTGGCGTTGAGGACGCAATGAACGCGCCATTTGCATCGATAACCCCCGTTTCGATAATGCGCGCAGTGAGGTCGGTAAAGCCGTTCGGGTCAGACTGGCGACCTTGCGGGACGACGATTGTAGTTCGCGGAGGCTTTGGGGCAGGAGTCGGCAGTGGTTTTGGCTCAGGTACTGGAGGTTGAACGGTAGTAAGCGGCGCACCTCCGCGTGATGGAGCGCTGATAGTGAGCGCGGCGGATCCTACGACAGTAGGAGAGCCGGTGCCAGCTGTGCTTGGGGTGAATGAGATAAAGATTTCAATCGCGGCGGCAGTTTGTGCGGTTGGAACGAGCACTATCGCATCGTTAAAGGGCTCAAACGCAAATGGCTGGTTACAGGCAATAGAGACATTTGGATCCTCCTGTGAGGCGGTAGTGAGTGTCACACCGTCCGCGCACGAGTAGCGAAACGCGTACGCCCCGTCAGTCGACTTATTGGTGTGAGCAAATGCGACAGTAACCGGCGTTCCGCTCTCTACTGATGAAGTTGAGAGTTTGAGCGTGAGCGTCTCGTTTGCGGGCACGAAAATTGACGAAATAGAGATAATAGCCGCAGCTGCCTGGCGAAACGCGTCCGGCACGGCCTTGGCCGCTTGAACGGAGAAATACATACCGACCACAAGAACTGAGACAAAGCCGATACCGGCGAGGATGCGCATAGCACTCTCGGCACGGCGGGAGCGTGGGGAGGGGTAAGTAGACATAAGAAAAATGCTATCACTCATAAAGAGTATTGTCAAGCTAATATTTGACAAAGCGCGGAAAAGTGCTAGCATCTATACTGTGTCAACAGAAACCCTAAGCCTGGCCCCCGCTCTTCTTAGCTCTGTGCTCCGAGCTTTGCTTCACGATCTTGATGTATCCGCTGTTGACGCCCCTAGTGCTGAAGGTACATTTGTACCCCTCAGTGAGCCTACTCCTGATGCGACTTCTCCATCAGCAAAACCTTTGACGACGCTTGGTGCTGATCCTGTAGATAGTGACGGCTTTCGGCCTTCAGACTTGGGGCCTGATGCTGAAAATAATCCAGATCTAACGGACAATCTAGGTAAAGCGGCAAAGGCACTGGAAACAGCGGAGAATATGAGTACGGCGAAAACTGCTGCAATTAAGGCGGCGATTTCTGACCCAGATGGCTGGGAAAAAATTCTAGCTAGCAAAATTCAAGGAAAAGAGATTCTTACCACAGACGGTCCTCGTGGAAAAGGTTTTGGTGCTGAAAAGCGCATCGTCGCTGTGGATGATGCTGAGATTGTTTATAGAAAAGATGTGCAGTACACAGTTGGTGATAAGACATATACGGAGACTGTCTACATTTTTGAAAAGTGCGCAAATCTTTCAGTAGATGCCGCGCCTGACGCTGAAGTACCACCGCCTGCACCAGTCTGCCCTCGTGATAGTGTGACTTCAGAGAGTAGTACCGCAGGCATAGATTTTGACGGCAACGGTCCTGAAAAGCCAGTGCATGAGTATACAGCGATTCGGGTAACCGATATAGATGATATAGATACTGAATATATCGATACAGGCAAGCTTGGAGAGCTCGACAAGCGCATACAGTCACTGATT
>JAGWWK010000002.1 GCA_018970425.1 Patescibacteria group bacterium
CTGAGAACTTAAAGCAGTGTGCGCCAATTTTCTGTATAACCATGTGTCCCAGTATACCAGATAGCACTGTATAAATCAGGCAGCCCTCAAAACTAAAAACACCCCTCACTCCCCCTTCCTGTGCAATACCTCTTGTGCAATACCTAGGTATTGCACAGGGGGTATCGGGTGTCGGCAGTAGTTGGCGCCACTTCATGCATGTGGTATAGTCGCCTACGTATCAATCACTTCGGGACGGACTAACCCTCCCCTGCCGATAGGCACGGGACACCCGCCTCGATCACTGATATGCCTAAAGCTAAAACAAAAGCAAAGAAAGACGCAACTCCTGTAGTAGACACCTCAGTCATGGGTACCCTCATGGCCGACGCGCAAGTACCGCCCGACAACGGCGACACCGTTGAGGGACCGGTAGTCGCTCTCGGCTCTGGACGCGTGTACATCGACCTCAAGCCGTTCGGTACCGGCATCATTTACGGAAAAGAGTACCTCTCCGCTCGCGACGTCCTCAAGAAGGTTGCAATGGGCGACACCGTCTCAGCAAAGGTGGTGCGTTCATCAAATCCTGAGGGATATATAGAACTCTCTCTCAAAGAGGCGCGCCAGGCAATGATCTGGTCAGACGCGGAGCGAGCGATTGCCGGCGGCACAATATTTGACCTCATGGTTAAAGACGCAAACAAAGGTGGCCTCATCATTGCATGGCAGGGTATTCAAGGATTTCTTCCCGCCAGTCAGTTAAAGCCTGAGCACTACCCGCGCGTCCAAGGTGGTGAGAAGCACCTTATCCTTGATGAATTGAAAAAGATGATTGGTAAGACCCTTCAGGTGTCTATCATCACCGCAGATCCGCGCGAGGGTAAGCTCATTTTCTCGGAGCGCGGCTCAGGCACTGAAGCGGCTCGCGAACTTGCCGTCGGTGAGTACTCCGTGGGCGATGTGCTCGACGGCACCGTGACCGGCGTCGTAGACTTTGGCATCTTTGTGAAAGTCCGTGAAGGGCTTGAGGGTCTCGTGCACATTTCAGAGATTGACTGGGGACTCGTAGAAGATCCACGACTCTTTGCCCGCGTCGGTCAGGCGGTAAAGGTTAAAGTCATAGACATAAAGGATGGCAAGATTTCACTCTCAATGAAGCAGTTGAGTGAGGATCCGTGGGTCACCGCATCGAATAAGTACAAGAAGGAAGATATGGTGTCTGCCGCGGTGATTAAGTACAACAAGTACGGCGCGCTCGCCTCCATAGAGGAAGGAGTCGCGGGACTCGTGCACGTCTCAGAGTTTGAGAATGAGGCAAAGCTCCGCGAAACGCTCTCACTCGGCAAAACCTACCAGTTCAAAATCACACTCTTTGAGCCAAAGGAGCATCGCATGACGCTCTCGTGGTCAAAGGCAAACGCAAAATAGTGAGACACGCAAAACCCGCCCCAAAGGGGCGGGTTTTTTGTTATCCGTTAAACTTTGTCATCGCTTGCTGGTAGCCTTCCGTCACGATGCACTCGAGCGCCTCGCTCGCGCGTGCGTATACTTTTTTTAGTGCTGTCATTTCTTCTGGCTTAAACTTACCCAAGAGAAATTTGAGCACCTTCTCTTCTCCGCTTGGCTTCTTCGCGAGCCCTTTTGCTGTCTGCGGCGATACACCAACCCGGATTCGGACAAACGCGCGCGTCTTCAAGGCGCGAATAATCGATTCAACGCCATTGTGACCGCCCGAGGAGCGGTCGTGTGAGATTTTTATCGTACCAAGCGGTAGGTCCATGTCGTCGTAGACCACCACACAGTTCCCCGCTTCCTTTTTATTCTTAATAAAATGTGCGACAGCGCGCCCCGACTCATTCATAAACGTGTCCGGCAGAATGAGCACCGCTTTTTTCCCGCTTAATGCACCTTTCGCGGATCGCATTGGCGGTTTTTTATCTGTTTTCCATTCTGCAAAGTCGTGCGCATCGTGCAAACGCTCTACAAACATGCGTCCTAAGTTGTGTCGCGTCCCTGCGTACTCGTCTCCGGGGTTGCCAAGGCCGACAATCGTATGCACGCTCATGCAGAAATCGTATCACACCACAGCGTTCCTCTTGTACTCGCGTCAAAGTGTGCCTACAATGTGCGCTATGGATCGCGATACCGAGGTTGTTACTCGAACACAGACATCCTCGTTTATCCGCGACGTTATCCAATTCACACTGATTGCGCTCCTTATCGTAGTTCCGGTGCGTTGGTTTATCGCGCAGCCGTTTATTGTGCACGGAAAGTCGATGGATCCAACATTTACATCCGGCCAGTACCTCATAATCGACCAAATTTCATATCGCTTTGAGGATCCGGCGCGCGGCGACGTTATCATTATGCGCTTTCCGGAGAATGAATCCGTCTTTTTCATTAAGCGCATCATTGGTCTTCCTGGAGAGACGGTTGAACTGCAGGGCTCACGCGTTATCATCCGCGCGCCAAACACTGAACCGATTGTTCTCGCTCAGCCGTACCTTGCCGGTGCCACATTCCGTCCTGAGTACGCTACCTATACGCTCGGCGACGGCGAGTATTTTGTGATGGGCGACAATCGCGACCAGTCGAGCGACTCGCGTGTATGGGGCCCGTTACCTGAGCGCGACATCGTGGGACGCGTCTTTGTACGCCTGTTCCCTCCCGCTACTATTTCACTCTTTCCAGGATTTACTTCAACACCATGAAATACGAACGATTCGAGCAAGAACCTCTAGATCGCGCTATTATCCGCATCGCAGAAGCATACGGCTTCAACGTCCCGCCAGTCGCGCTGACACGCAAAGCACTCCAGGAGGATCTTGAGCTCGATCACAACGCGCGTGCGACGGCTGCGCTTGTTCGCGCGGAGCCTGCGGCGAAAAAAACGACTCTCCGCTGGGGTGCAACGCGCCGCGGATCTGGCACTACGCTCGCATTTGCTGTTCTCTCATCGCGGCATGCTATTTCTCACGCCATTGTGGTAAAGACCGCGGCATCTATTCTTGAACGCGCGGGCTACAGCGAGCTCGTGGTAGGCGTCTCGTCAATTGGCGACCATGAATCGCGCAGGCGCTTTACGCGAGAGCTAGGTACTTTTTTCAAAAAGCATGGCACCGCCGTCCCGCCTGAGATAGCAAAGCGCGCACATACCGATCCCGAGGGTGCGTACCGTGATCTCCTCGCCGCGGGTGGCGAACTTGTTGAGCGTCTACCTAAGCCGATCGATCACTTGTCCGAGCAGTCGAGAAAGACGATGGTAGATACGCTTCACTTATTTGAGTCTGTTGGCATTGAGTACTCGCTCGAGCCGCACCTTCCTGCTGCACGCGGCGTTCATGCGGAACTTTTGTTCGCTATCTCCGCGGTGGGACCAAACGGCTCCCGCGTCATCGCAGCTACCGGCGGGCGTCTTGATGAGCTTGCGAAAAAGACAGGTATCACGGGTCCTGGTCACTCGGTCGGCCTCGCGCTTACCGTTGACGATGTCATTGACCCTGAACGGCCCGCGGGCGATGTCTCCTGCTTCGTTATCCATGTGGGCGATGCTGCTAAGCTCAAATCATTTGCGCTCCTCGACTCGCTCTGGCAGGCAAATGTTGCCGTACGGAACGCGCTTCTTGCAGACTCACTGCGCGAACAGATGGAAGAAGCGCGGCGGCTCGGTGCTAAATACATCGCCATCATCGGCCAGCGTGAGGCCATCGACAACACGGTCATTATTAGAAATGTAGAGACCGGCGCCCAGCACGCGGTGCCGCGCGAGCGCATTGCTGCCACGCTTGCGCGCCGCTAACAATTGCACGAGACCCGATCCTGTGCTTTACTAGTGCCATGATAAATGTATCAGTCGAGAAGCACGGCACAGAAAACGCCATGTCTCTCATTCGCCGGTTCCAGAAGCGCGTACAAGGTGCCGGTATCGTTCGCCGCGTCAAAGGCGCTCGCTACACTGAACGCCCGAAGTCCAAGCTCCGCCGCAAGAAGTCAGCGATTCGCAAAATTGCTCGCCGCGATGACTACGCGGAAAAGGAGCGCCTCGGCCTCATTAAGGAAACGCCTCGCGCCCCGCGTCGTGCGTAAATTTTCTCCAGCGCGATTCACACGATTCAAAAACGCGGTCCTTGGCCGCGATTTTGACTGTAGCTTCACCTACCTGCCGCCCGCGAGGATGCGGGCGGTGAACCGTGCGCATCGTGGTATAGACGCTGCAACCGACATACTTTCTTTTCGCTTGAGTGACTTATCCGGCGAGGTGTTGCTCTGCGAGCGAGAGATTGTGCGTCATGCGAGGGAGTGGGGTGTGTCGCCGGAACGGTATCTTCCCTACCTTGTTATCCACGGACTCGTACATATCAAAGGCTTCGATCACGGCGCTATAATGGATACGGAGGAAACGCATTATTGTCGCGCACTTGGTGTGACGATCCCGCAGTCTCCAGCATCAGATGGCACAGCGCATCGCAGTCGGCATAGACGTCGGGACGTACCAGGTACGCGTAGTCGTCGCGCGCTTTGATGACGCTGAGCGCGGGCTGCCGAAAATCATTGGCACCGGGTACGCTGAGAGCAAGGGACTGCGACACGGCTACATTGTAAATATTGACGATGTCACTCGCTCGATAGAGATTGCCGCCGCGCAGGCCGCTAAAACAGCAGGGATCAAAGTTCAAAGTGCTTTTCTCGCGGTGGGCGGCATCGGCCTCGACGAGCTCACGAGCCGCGGTGAGACGGTCATTGCGCGTGCAGATGCTACCGTTACTGACCTCGACATAGAGAAGGCGCTTGACGCTGCGCGTGTGCGTGCTGAGGCTCGCTTGGTAAATCGCCGCATTCTACACACCGTACCGCTCTCGTACTCACTCGATGGGACTGAAGTGCTTGGGCGACCGCAGGGCCTGCGTGGTACTAAACTTGCGGTAGATGTTCTGTATGTTCACTGCATAGAACAACATGTCGCCGACCTCGTCGACGCGGTTGAAGCCGCGAACATTGCCGTTGTAGATGTCATGGCCGCGCCCCTCGCTGCGTCTATTGTCGCCCTCACGCCGAGTGAAAAAAAGGCCGGGTGCGTGCTCGCAAACATAGGCGCTGAAACAGTGTCTGTTGTTGTGTTTGATAACGGCATACCTATCTCAGTAAAAGTATTTAAAATCGGATCGACGGATATTACCAAAGACATCGCTCTTGGTCTCCGGATCTCGCTCGATGAAGCCGAGCAGCTCAAACTCGGCGCAATTACGCACACCACAGTTTCAAAAAAGAAACTCGATGACATACTCTCCGCGCGCCTGACGGATATCTTTGAACTCATTGGTAATCATTTGAAAAAAATTGGTCGGCACCAACTCCTCCCTGCGGGGATCATACTGACCGGCGGCGGTAGCGGCATCGGACCGGTGCAAGGCATAGCAACAGACGCACTCAAACTCCACTCAAAGCTCGCACCGCTCTCTCTGGCGCCTGATGCAAAAATGCGCGACGCATCCTGGATGGTAGCGTATGGATTGACCATTTGGGGCCTGACCGGCGGCGATGGCGTAGGGCGAGCGCAATTGCGCGCCGCGGCTCACCATATGGGTTCTTCAATGCTTTCCTTCTTCAGACAATTTCTTCCGTAAAGAGCGACACAGGCGCGTAAAAAGTCAAAGTTTGCACTCTGGCACTATTCCTCTATCATAGAGGCACACCTTACGTACCACCATATGCCACAAGTACACGCAGACCCCGAATCAGCAGCACGAATCAGAGTTATCGGCGTCGGCGGTTCCGGCAAGAATGCCATCAATCACATGGTCAACTCCAAAGTTAAGGGGGTTGATTTCATTGTGGTGAACACTGACGCACAGGACCTTCAGCAGTCCGCGGTTAAAACCAAGATCCATATCGGAAAAAATCTCACGCGCGGCCTCGGCGCCGGCATGAATCCCGCCATTGGTAAACGCGCCGCTGAGGAGACACAGTCGGAAATACAGGACACGCTTCGTGGCTCTGACATGGTATTTATTGCGGGAGGTATGGGTGGCGGTACCTGCACGGGCGCCTCACCTATTGTCGCGCGGCTCGCAAAAGAGTCAGGTGCCTTGACCGTCGCAGTTGTCACGAAACCATTTTCATTTGAAGGCCAGCAGCGCATGCGCCTTGCCGAGCAAGGCCTCGAAGAGCTCCGCAAAGAAGTTGATGCGCTTATCGTCATTCCGAACGATCGCCTCCTCGCGGTCGTTGATAAGGAGACGACGGTGAAGTCCGCGTTTGCTATGTGCGACGAGGTTTTGCGCCAAGCGGTTGAGGGAGTCTCTGATCTCATTACAACGCCAGGAAGCATCAACCTCGACTTTGCTGACATCAAAGCGGTTATGGAGGATGCCGGCTCTGCCCTCATGGGTGTCGGTATCGCGATGGGTGAAAAGCGCGCTGAAGAAGCGGCACGCCTTGCAATCAACTCACCGCTCCTCGACATCTCAATCCATGGCGCGAAGGGCGTACTTCTCTCAATCGCTGGCGGTGAAGACCTCGGGCTTCTCGAGGTACAGGCAGCTGCGCAAATAGTGACTGAATCGATAGATAAAAATGCTAAGGTAATCTTTGGTACATCGAAGGATGAGCGTTTGCGAAAGGGCGAGATCCGCGTCACCGTAATCGCTACCGGCTTTCCCGAGGAAGGCAGCGCGCGTACACCCCTCTTCCCAGTAACTCCTAAGAAAGCTGATGAACCGCCTGTGCGGACGTACAGCACTACTCCTGCACCGCAGCGTGATCCTGAAGCGGTGCCGCCAATTGCTGAAAAGAAGTCGGAACCCCTCGAAATGGATGAAGATGATGATTGGTCGGGCGTACCCGCATTCCTGCGGCGCAATAAAAAATAGCTTCGTACAGGACAAACGCTTTCTGCTACAATGGGAAAGCGTTTTTGTTTATCGCTCTTGATTCTAACTACTCTACATCATGTTTGACCTCATCATTATCGGCGGCGGCCCTGCGGGGTGCTCGGCCGGCGTCTACGCGGCGCGCAAACTTCTTAAAACTCTACTTATCACTGAGTCGTTTACCGGCCAGAGCGTTGACTCAGTCGACGTACAAAACTGGATCGGCACACCGCACATTGCAGGCACCGAGCTTATGCGCCAGCTTGAAGCGCATGTACGCGCCTACGCAGGGGACACCGTGACTATCGTAACCGGGGAGCGCGTCACACTCCTCGCAAAGAGTGAGCGCGGCTTTACCGTGACCACGGGAAGCGGTGCGACCCATGAGGCAAAAGCGGTCCTCATTGCAACCGGTGGCTCACGACGCAAACTTGAAGCAAAAGGGGCCGATGTGTATGAACACAAAGGTCTCACCTACTGCGCCACCTGCGATGGCCCAATGTTTGCCGGCCAAGACCTATTTGTAATCGGCGGTGGCAACTCAGCGTTTGAAACAGCGGCGCAGCTCCTCGCGTACGCAAAGAGCGTCACGCTTTTGTCACGGAGCGAGTTCCGCGCGGATCCAGTCACTGTAGCTACCGTACTTAAAGATCCGCGTATGCGTGCAATTCCGAACGCGAACGTAAAAGAAGTCACTGGCGCGGCTTTTGTGAACGGTATTACCTACGTTGATGCAGAGGGCGAACATTCAGCACCCACTGGCGGTATTTTTGTTGAAATTGGGCACGTACCCGCAACAGACTTCGCGGCATCTCTTGTAGCGACCGATGGGGCGCGACGCATTATTGTTGACCCGCGAACACAGCGAACATCAATTCAAGGCGTGTGGGCTGCGGGCGACTGTACAGACGAGCTGTATCACCAAAACAACATCGCTGCAGGCGATGCGGTTAAGGCACTCGAGGACATCTACATCTTCCTCAAGACATAACGCACGCAGTCGGGTTTCTGTAGTGCGCCACTCAGCAGATACCCGTGGTGCTTCACACGACGAGGCACGGGTAACCGCTCCGGCATTCGAATCTCTGCCCCTACTCGCACCACACCCTCTCAGAATAGCTGGTCGCTATTCTGAGAGGTCGTTGCGGAGAGGAAGAGATTCGAACTCTTGAAGAGGTTTCCCCCTTGCCGGTTTTCGAAACCGGTGCTTTCGACCACTCAGCCACCTCTCCAGTTTATTAAAACAATTTGCGCTACATTGAGCCACTGCTTCAACTCATTACCCTACCGGGAATCGCCCGCGACTGAGAGCCATCTGGCTCTCGTCTGGGCACCGCCTCGGTTACCTTCAGAACCTCCGGCGTTCGATTCCCTGGTGACCCTACCGGGAATCGAACCCGGATTCTCAGCTTGAAAAGCTGGTGTCCTAACCATTAGACGATAGGGCCGTGCCTTTGCACTTAGGGCTACTATACCACTCCCTCTACACTCCTGCTACCCACGTGACATGCGCTATACTCAATCTATGGATTTAGCACTTGCTCTCGCATTCCTCGGCGGCGGACTGGCAATTTTGGTGTTCGGCGCTGAATATTTAGTCAAAGGTTCGGCATCACTCGCCACACGGATTGGCGTACCTCCGCTTGCGATAGGTCTCACCATCGTAGCCTTCGGCACCTCAACGCCAGAGCTCACAGTGAACCTCTACTCTGCGATAACCGGAGCGACAGATATCGCCATCGGTAACGTAGTCGGATCCAATATCGCTAACATCTTACTGATTCTTGGTGTCTCATCGCTTGTGGCACCACTCGTCGTTAAAAACTCGACCGTATGGAAAGAGATGCCCTTCGCACTCCTTGCAGGAGGACTACTCCTGGTGCTCGGGGCCGATCAAATCATAAGCGGTGCCGGACCTGACATGCTTACCCGCGGCGATGGACTCGCACTCATGGGGGTCTTCGCGATTTTCATGTACTACGTTGTAGGACTTGCTCGCGCGAACCGCGAAGCCACGAACGCAGAGGCGGTAGAAGAGATGCCGCTCGCGCGCTCGATAGTGTGTATTGTCATGGGTCTCGGCGCCCTCGTACTTGGCGGTAAGATCCTAGTAGACCAAGCAGTATTCCTGGCGCAGCTAGTAGGGTTGTCTGAAGCGGTTATTGGTCTCACCGTTGTCGCGGTAGGTACATCGCTGCCTGAACTTGCAACCTCCGTTATAGCAGCAATTCGAGGTCAGTATGACATTGCGGTCGGCAACATCATCGGGTCAAACATATTCAATATATTCTGGATCTTAGGACTGACCGCCGTCATCGCCCCACTCCCCATATCACAGAGCTTCGGCGGAGATATTCTCGTCCTGCTCCTCACGACGCTCCTCCTTTTTCTCTTTATGTTTACGGGACGCAAGTTTGTCCTCGATCGATTCGAGGGCGCGTCGTTCGTTATTCTCTATATCGCGTACGTAGTATTCTTGCTAACACAGCACTAAGCTCGGTCCTCTATAAACCCTCGAGCTTGATGCGCCCAGAGGCGTGCGCCCATCCGTCGCCTCTTGAGTAGCGTTTTGTTAATTATCTACACTCACACTTTCTGCAACTCGCACTCAGGAATTGCTCCCTCACGCAGAACCTTAGGCACTGCTCCACGCGCGTCCACACGACGTCCGCGAGGACGAAAAACCCCCGCACTACTAGCGGGGGTTTTTCTTACTCCTCGATGAAGCCGCCGGCTTGGTGCGCCCAGAGTCGAGCGTAGCACCCACCCTCCTTCGTCACGAGCACGTCATGCGTACCGTCTTCTACTATCGTACCGCCTTCCATGACGATGATGCGATCCATCTCCTTTATCGTCGAGAGTCGGTGCGCGATAGCGATCACAGTCTTCCCTTGCATCAAGGTGTGGAGTGCCTTTTGTATCTCAGCCTCACTTTCAGAGTCGAGACTCGAGGTCGCCTCGTCGAGGATGAGTATCGGCGCCGCCTTCAGTATCGCGCGAGCGATAGCGATGCGCTGGCGCTGTCCTCCCGAGAGCTTTACGCCACGCTCACCCACCTCGGTGTCGTAGCCTTTCTCGAGTGCAGAGATAAACTCGTGTGCCTCAGCCTTCTTCGCTGCTTCGACCACCTCTTCGTGCGTGGCGTCGGGCTTTCCGTACGCAATGTTCTCGCGGATCGTGCGGTGAAAGAGTGCTGGGTCCTGTGGCACGACCGCGATGTGCTCGCGGAGTGAGTCCTGAGTCACCTCAGCGATATTCTGTCCTCCGAGCGTAATAGCGCCACCCTGTATGTCGTACTGGCGCAAGAGTATCGACACCAGCGTCGTTTTACCCGAGCCTGACGGACCGACGAGTCCGACGCGCTCACCCTCTTTGAACGTGAGGTTAAAGTGCTCGAACACGTTTTTGTTTCCGTACGCGAAGGTCACGTCAGAGAGGACGATGTCGCCGCCGCCCACGAGCGCCTTGGCACCCGGCGCGTCGACGACCGTGTGCGCTTCGAGTATCTGATCGAGTCCTTCTTTCGTCGTGCCGTACGACTCTGCGAAGTGGTTAATGTTCATACCGATGTACGAGAACCACCCGAGTATCCCGTTAATCACCGTAATAGACATGATGAACTGTCCTATCGTGAGATGTCCTTGGTCCCAGAGGTAGTATCCTGCTGCGACCATGCTGAGCGTAAAGAAGCCGAGGAGAATGTTATTTAACAAGAGGAGGAGCTCTGAGTAAAATCCGTTTTTCCACGTCGCGATGCGCAAGAGCTCACTCTGCTCAGCAACGAAGGCAACTTCTTTCTTGCGATTTGCAAAGTTAATGACCGAAAACATGTTCGACACGATGTCGACCACGTAGCCCGAGAGTCGTGAGCGCAGTTCTTCGCGCTCTTTAGCGTACACCGAGGTGTACTTCGAGAGCTGGTAGTTTGTGATGACGAGCACCACCATCCACACCGCGAAGAGGCCGGTGAGGACTGGGCTCGCAGTATAGAGGAGTCCAGCCGAGGCCACGAACGCGAGCGCGGTGTTTATAAAGTTCCACACCACTGCGTCGACTAAGTCGCGTGCACCGCCAGAGGCGTTCCAAATTTTATTTGCAGTCGAGCCGGACATGCGGTTTGAGAAGTATGGGATCGAGTGGAGCGACAGGTGCTCGAAGAGTATCGTCGATGCGTGCGAGCGCATCGCAGACGTCCACGTGAGTGCACTCGCCCCCGACGCGCGGTACAAGAGCTGGTGACCAATGAGTGTCACCGGGAGCGCCACCACCCACCAGAAAAACTGTCGGTGCGTCGCAAGCCCGCTACTCAGCGCATGTGCGGTGTCGATGAGCTGCTGGTACACGTAGTACGTCGCCGTGTCTACCGACACAGCAATGACCATAAAGAAAATAGTAAGCACACCCCACGCCCAGTAGGGGCGCGAGACGTAGAGCGCAAACCGTATCGGTGTGCGCGGAACGCGTGTGTGTGCAGCGTGTGTGTGCATATATCGCACCTCTCTCTATACTACCCCCTTGGATGCACAAAAAGGCGCCGGTGCGCCGCGCGATTTTCTCTCTATGCGGGTATACCCGCTCGCGTATCCTTTCGTACAGTCCCCAGGGTTATGAGGAAGTGCTTACTAATATTACACCACATTTATACCCCTTGCAAGTCACTCCAGGGTACTGCCCCTTCGCGTATCAGGACGAGCGACTCGCCCCGAGCGTCGACCACCGTCGACGGAAGCGACTCAGGGAGCGTGCTCGGCCATGCAGGATCAAAGTAGATCTCTCCCGCTCGGTCACCAAACTGCGAAAGGATATCTGGGACTGTCTTTTGAGTCGACTGACCCGAGACGTTTGCGCTCGTCGCAGTAATAGGTCCACCAATTTTTTTAATAAGCTCTCGGACGACTGGGTGGTCAGGAACACGCACGCCGATAGTTCCATCATCAGACAGCTCGTGAGGTAGGTTTTTTGCTTTCAGAATAATGGTGAGCTTTCCGGGTAAAAACTTTTGCACCAAGCGTTCTGCAAGTGGTGTCACTTCGGCATACTCACGCATCATCTCGAGCCCTGAGACGGCTATCGAGTAGTGCTTCTCGCCCCCGCTCCCCTTCAAAACGCGGAGCGCGCGTACCGCCTCAGCGTCGCGCGCGTCGACACCGAGGCCATAGACTGTATCTGTTGGGTAGAGGTAGATCACGAACTATGCGTTCCAAGGCCACCACGAAGAGTGGAGGAACTTTCTTTGGCGACGCTTGTGCTTACCGCCCGAGCTACGCTCACTAGCAATACCTTGAGAAATTCCATATAGACCTGCAGCAGAGATAACAGCTGCAATCACCCATGCGACTGGGCTTGAAACTACATCTTCTAAAAGTTCTGTCGACGCACCTATAGTCATAGCATCTAAAAACTATCCCGAGAAAGTTCCCCTCAACGTAGGTGAGAGACTCTTTTTCAGGCCCAGCTTGCTTCTAATCAAGCCGTACTTTATACCTTACTCTTCATTACGCCACAGTGCAATAGTGGTGTGGTGTAATTGCTGTGGCTTAAAAACCCGATTTGGTGTATAGTTTTAGCCACGGGCGCTTAGCTCAGTTGGTAGAGCATTTCTTTGACGTAGAAAGGGTCAGAGGTTCGAGTCCTCTAGCGCCCACCCCGTAAAACCGGCACTGCCGGTTTTTTTATTTCAACCAGTTCTCGCGGTAGTAGCGGAGCTCTTCGATAGACCCCTTGATGTCATCGAGCGCGCGGTGTGTCTTACCCTCCTTCATCTTTTGTGCGGCCTCAAAGTACTCCGGGCGCCAGCGTCGTGCGAGCTCTTTCACTGCGGTGACATCGATGTTGCGATAGTGGAGATAGAAGTAGAGGTCATGCATCTGAAGTCGCATAAATGTGCGGTCGAGCGTCATCGAGTTACCACACAGTGGCGCCGTCTGTGGTGCGCAGTAGGTCGAAATAAACGTGAGCGTCTCTGCCTCTGCTTCCTGAATAGTTGTAGTCGATGCACGGACACGGTCGATGATCCCCGACTTCTTGTGTATCTCTAGGACCTCGGGCGGGATGTGGTTAAACCGGTCCATGTCTGCCTGGATCGTAATTTGTGGCCCCTCGGCGATGATCTGTAGGTCTTTGTCTGTAATTATTGTTGCGACTTCAGTAATAGTGTCCACCGTTGGATCGACAATAGACGTCATTTCAAAGTCCATCCACACTAAGAGGTCGTCTCGCTGTGCCATGTGATTTTTGCTACACTCACCATACCATGCGTGTCCTAGCAATAGAAACCTCGTGCGATGAAACCGCGGTCTCGATTCTTGAATGTTCAGGTAGCGTGAGTGGGGCGACCTTCCGCGTGCTCGGAAACGCGCTCTACTCGCAAGCTGATCTCCATGCTCAATACGGTGGCGTCTTCCCTACCCTCGCGAAGCGCGAACATATTAAGAACCTTCCCGTCATGTATGCGGAAGCGATGCGGCAAGCTGGAAACCCGACCGTCGACCTTATCGCAGTAACCCAAGGTCCTGGACTTGAGCCCGCGCTTTGGACGGGCATTGAATACGCAAAGGAGCTTGGTGACACGCTTGGCGTACCCGTCTTTGGCACTGATCACATGGAAGGCCACATCGTCTCAGGACTCGTCTCGCAAAATGACGCATCCTCGTACACCCTTTCTGCTCCAGCCTTCCCTATACTTGGATTACTTATTTCTGGCGGGCACACCGAGCTCGTCCTCATGCGTACGTGGCACCAGTACGAGCTCGTCGGTCGCACGCTCGACGACGCCGTGGGCGAAGCGTTCGACAAAGTTGCCCGCATGCTCGACCTCCCCTACCCCGGCGGACCGCGGATAGAGAAGCTAGCCGCTCAAGCAAGCGCACGCGGAGCGGTCCACGATATAGTATTTCCGCGACCAATGCTGCATGACAAGAGCTGCAACTTCTCATTCTCAGGACTCAAGACTGCCGTTCTCTATCGCATACGCGAAATGAAAGATTTGTCAGACGATGATAAGGAGCATATCGCACAGGCCTTCCAAGATGCCGCACGGGAAGTGCTCGTGGCAAAAACCAAGAAAGCTTTGCTCGAAACTGGTGCACGCACGCTCGCGGTAGGCGGTGGTGTCTCCGCGAGCAAAAATATTCGCGCAGGACTTGAAGATCTTGTCCGGACTGACTTTCCTGAAGTCCACCTCTCGTACCCTACTGGCGGTCTCCACCTCGACAACTCCATCATGATAGGTATGGCCGCATACCTCCGCCACGCGGCCGGGTACCCTAGTGGCCCCCTTGAGGCCCGAGGGGCGCAAAAACTGGCTCCGTGATACCATTTTTAAATGCTCGACCCCAAGTTCCTTAAGCCCTACGATGCGCAGTCCTCTGAAGGCCGCATCTACAGTACGTGGGAGAATTCCGGCTATTGCAACCCTGACAACTTGCCTCACAACCGCACGGAGCCGTTTTCTATTGTTCTGCCGCCTCCTAACGTTACCGGTACCCTCCACATGGGCTCAGCGCTCATGCTCGCACTTGAAGATATGATTGTGCGCTACAAGCGTATGCAAGGATTCAAAACACTCTGGATCCCAGGCACTGACTCTGCTGCCATAGCAACGCAGGCACGCGTAGAAAAAAATATTCAAAATGCCGAGGGCAAGAGCAGGTATGACCTGGGGCGTGAAGAGCTCCTCAGACGGATTGATGTGTATGTAGAATCAACCAAAAATATAATTATTGGGCAGATGCGTGCCACGGGCGCTTCTCTCGACTGGTCGCGCTACGCCTACACAATGGATGCTGAGCGCTACAGCGCTGTGATGCACGCGTTTATCAAAATGTACGAAGCGGGTCTTATCTACCGGGGGAACCGTATCGTCAACTGGGACCCGAAGGGACAAACAACCATCTCAGACGATGAAATTGTGTATGAGGAGCGAGACGCAATGCTTTACACGTTTACCTATGGAAAGGAGTTTCCTATCCCTATCGCAACGACCAGGCCTGAAACAAAAGTTGGCGATGTGGCGGTTGCAGTGCACCCGTCCGATGAGCGCTACGCTGAATACGTCGGCAACGTATACGACGCTGTCTTTTGCGATGTACCCATTCGCATCACGGTCGTTGCCGACCACACAGTAGACAGGGAGTTTGGAACTGGTGCCGTCGGAGTTACCCCGGCGCACTCACTCGCTGACTGGGATATTGCTGACCGGCACAACTTACAACGCCCGCAAGTCATAAATGAGTACGCAAAGATGACGGTCGAGGGCCGCTTGCACGGAAAAAAGACAACTGTCGCGCGCGAAGAGGTGGTCGCCTGGCTCAGATCCGAAGGACTGCTCATTACGGAGGAAAAAATTAAGCACAATGTTGCAACTGCTGAGCGGACCGGCGGTATTATCGAGCCTTTGCCAAAGCTCCAGTGGTTTGTTGCGGTAAATAAAGAGTTTACCCGCCCTGATGGCACCGTCGATACGCTCAAGGAGGTCATGCGCCGCGCTGTAGACTCGGGCAAGACAACATTCCTCACTGAGCGCTTCGAAAAGCAGTATCGACACTGGGTCGAGAATCTCCGCGACTGGTGTATCTCTCGTCAAATTTGGTTCGGGCACCGTATCCCCGTGTGGTACCAGGGCGATGCTAGTAAGGTCCAGGTGACGTCCCCCGGCGAAGGATGGTCGCAAGACGAAGACGTGCTCGATACCTGGTTTTCCTCCGGACTCTGGACCATGACCACGCTCGGCTGGCCCAATGATACTGAAGACCTGCGAACGTATCACCCCACCGCACTTATTGAAACTGGGTACGATATTCTTTCCTTCTGGGTCGCGCGCATGATACTCATGAGCGGTTTTTTCCTCAACGATGTGCCGTTTAAAACAGTCTACTTTCACGGAATTGTCCGCGACGGCCAAGGGCGCAAGATATCAAAGTCGTTAGGCAACAACATTGATCCCGTCGACCTAGCGGCAAAGTATGGTATGGACGCGGTACGCATCGCGCTCATTATGGGTATGGCTCCCGGCACCGACTCAAAGGTAGATGAAAACAAAATCCGTGGCTACAAAAATTTTGCAAATAAAATTTGGAATATTGCTCGCTTCGTCCTTGAGAACACTGAAGGTACTGACCTCACGGAAACTCATGTCTTTTCCGCTGAAGACCAAGAAGACCTTGCGGCACTCAGCCGTACCGTGCTCGATGTCACGAAGCATATGGACGAGTACCGCGTCGACCTCGCCGCAGATCGCGCGTATCACTACGTATGGCACACGTTTGCAGATGAGGTCATTGAGCGGGCAAAACCAATTCTCAAAGGCACCGACGCGGTGGCACAGCGTGCAACTGCCGCGAAACTGTATACCATCCTTACCACCTCACTCAAACTCCTCCACCCGTTTATGCCGTTTGTGACGGAGGAAATCTGGCTGGCGCTCCCGCAAAAAGACGCGGAGCTCTTACTCATCGCTCCCTGGCCAAAATCCGCGATACAATAAGCGGAGATGGATATGTTACCTCTCTTGCCCACAGCGCTCAGCGCGGTGGCACTTGGCTTTTTCCCCATCATCATTTGGCTTGCCTTTTGGCTCATTGAGGATCGGCGCCACCCGGAACCGCGTCAACGCCTCCTCGTTGCATTTATGGCGGGAATGCTTTCAGTACCATTTGTACTTGGTGCTCAGGCAGGCGCCTACGCCTTTGTGACCTATGGGACCCTGCTGTTATTCATCTGGGCCACTATCGAGGCGATTGCCAAAATTTTCTTTGCGTGGTTTTTCGTCCTTCGCGACTCAGCTGTCGATGAGCCGATAGACATTCCAGTCTACCTAATCACTGTTTCCCTGGGTTTTGCAGCACTTGAAAATACACTCTTCCTCGTACAGCCCCTTATGTATGAAGGATTTGCTATTTCTGCCACAACGGGCGGCTTGCGCTTCATTGGCCCCACGCTCATCCACGTCCTCGACGCAGTTATAATCGGCTCAGCGCTTGCTCTTGCGTTCTTCCGCAGTCGCGGAGAGAAAATACTGTACGGCCTCATCGGAATTATCCTCGCTGCCGCATTGCATGCGACGTTTAACATTCTTATAATAGCTACAGATGCGGAGCAATCGCTCAGTATCTTTCTCGGCGTATGGGTCGCAATTATCTTTGCACTCCTCATGCTTGAGAGGATTAAACTGTTGCATCCTCCCGCCTGGTGGGAAAAAGTATTTATAAGCTCACGTGATCGCTAACCGTATGGCAAAAAAACTATCATTCTTCGACCGACTCACCGGCTCGACAGCAGAGGAAGAAGACGCCTTCTCTGAGGAAGAAGCGCGCCATATAACTCCAACGCGCTCGCGAGCTGCGCCGGCAGAGGTTGAAGACGTTGGTGAGGCACAGCTCACCGTAGACATGTACGAGACTCCGAGCGAAATTGTTGTTAAAGCACTCGTTGCTGGTGTTCGTCCGGAAGATCTTGATATCTCAATTACACGCGACATGGTCACGATTCGTGGCCGCAGAGTTGAGTCTAAAGAAATTGATGAAGAGTCGTTCGTGTACCGCGAGTTATTCTGGGGCGCCTTCAGTAGGACTATCGTGCTCCCTGCAGAGGTGGACGTGGACATGGCAGAGGCGGAGCAGAAGCATGGCCTTCTCACAATCCACCTGCCCAAGATCAATAAAGATCGACAGACCAAACTCAAGGTTAGAGGCTAGATTTCCCCTGAGTTTTAAGATAAAATAGCCACTGTGGCCGAGTACGCATCGCGTACTCACGCGTCACGCTGAATACCAGTATTCAGCACATATGCCGGGATAGCTCAGTTAGTTAGAGCATTCGCCTGAAGAGCGAAGGGTCGTCAGTGCGAATCTGACTCCCGGCACCGAGAGAAGAGAGTGAGACGCTTGCGTACTCACTCTTGGACGAGGTGACGGAGTATGTGTCTCATACTCCCGGCACCGAGAGAAGAGAGTGAGGCGCCTTAATGAATTACTCTCTGATTACGGCTGTATGCCGAAGTCTCTTAACAAATCCCAAATTCCGCTGACTTGGCTTTCAATATTTTTTGCCTCAGACTGGAGCGACGCTCCGGTCTCTTGTACGGCACGGTACTGCGCCTGCGCGGCCGTCAGGTAGGGCTCGAGGTACAACCACGAGACCGCGGGTACGACAACGAGTAACACGACCCACCACACGAACGTGATAACAGAGTGAATAAATGCGGAACGCCGCTGACTGCGGAGCATTGCATTATTTTCTCGCACTAGCTGATACATTTCTTCAAGTTTTCTTTCATCCATGAACGTAGTATAGCCGAAAAAATGGTGCCCTCAGCAGGAATTGAACCTACATCTTCTCCTTAGGACGGAGCTGCTCTATCCGTTGAGCTATGAGGGCCTGGGGCCCCGACAAGCGTAGCTTATGAGGGCGTACCTCGATAGTACACCACTCAGGGCGTAGCAAAAACCCCGCGTGAGCGGGGTGTGCGCTACTCCTTAATGCCGAGAAGTTCGGCCAGCTTTGGCTTATCAAAGCCAATCACGATGTCGTCGCCAATCCGGATTACCGGTACCCCCATCTGGCCAGTGAGGTCAATCATTTCTTGACGCTTCTCGAAGTTAGATGAAACGTCATAGTTTGTGAACGGTATGTTGTGCTTCGTAAAGTAATCCTTCGACAGTGCGCAAAAGTGGCATGTCGGGGTTGAATAGATGACGACTTCTTTAGGTGTAGAGGTGTCCATGAATATGTGTAATTACTTTGCTATTATAGCATAGCCGCATACCAGCGTTGCGGTCGGAATATTTGTGCAGGATTAGTTTAGTGGCAGAATGACTGCTTCCCAAGCAGTAGGCACGAGTTCGATTCTCGTATCCTGCACAAATCCTCTGTACCGACTCCTAGGGTCCCACGGCCCAGCTCTCTCTTACCAGAAAGGTATGAGTGCGCGGAGGCGTTCCCATACGGTAGCAGGGGCTTCGGGCTCTGGAGCCACGCTGTCGGCCTTAACAAATATAAACTCGACTTCCCCATTTTTGACCCATGGGTAGGTAGAGCGAATGTGCTCCTCTACCCCTCGCTCAGTTTTGAGCGCAGCAAGCTTATCCTTGAGAACCGCCACTCGCTCAGCAAGCTCGGCACGGGTCGACTCTGCTTCGATTCGCTCCGCCCGCACCACGCTCAGCGTGCCGAATACGCGATAGGTCGAAATGAGGAGCGCGGACGCAAGGAGGACAAGTACAATAGCGAGCGCCCACATAAGGACTCGCTGTACCTGCCGAACAGTCCGCTTTGTCGCCATAGCCAAAGTATAGTATGTACTGTATACTCTCATCCATGTTATTCGACAAGAAAACGAAAGGGATTATCCGAATATTCTGGATTATCACATCCATCCTCGTGATCGTCTCAATGGTGGCCCTCTCGATCCCGTTCGGCTATTAAGCGCACCTACACTATGGGTATTCAAGACGATGATGCAGAGGCGATTCTCTGGGGAATGTACCGGGTATCAGAAATCGGTAGAAACCTATGTTTTTCTATTCTTATAGGACTCGGTGGGTATGGAGCTCTCGATGCACTTGATATCAGTCCTTTTGAATTAGCGTGGACGGACTACACCCTTGGGGGTCTCGTCCTATCTATAGCTACGGTACTTCTGCATCAATTTTCAAAAAAGACATATCAAAGCCAGCAAGAAGTAAGTGTCCGATCGATGGACGACCAATACTCTGACTCACAGAAACATTAATCTTCACTCGGCTTAATTAGTTTAAGAAAGACTTCCTGTGGGATGTGCATGCGATTGCCGCCAAGTTCGCCGCGGCGCTCTTTTCCTTTCTTTTGCTTCTCGAGCAATTTCATTTTTCGCGTTACGTCACCGCCATACAGGTAGCCCGTCACGTCTTTTCTCAGCGCGCTTATCGACTCACTTGCAACAATCCGCCCGTCAGCGCGTGCCTGGATCTTCACCACAAACTGTTGCCGCGGTAGCTCTTTCTTAAGTCGCTCAACCAGAGAGCGCGCCTCTCCTTCTAACCTGCGGCGAGACAATATGCGCGAAAGCGCCGGCACCTCCTCCTCCGCTACCAACACATCGAGCCGTACCACGTCTGCTGACTGCCAGCCGGTCAGGTCGTATGAGAGCGACGCGTAGCCACTCGTCGCACTTTTCAATGAATCGAAAAAACCGTGCATCAGCTCGCGAAGCGGCATGTGTACCGTGAGGCGCATACGCGAGAGATACATTTCCGTAGTTTGTATTACTCCCTCGTGCTCGTAGAGAAGTTGCGTGACCGGTGACAGATATTCGACCGGCGTCATGATGGTGAGCGTCGTCACCTGCTCAGTTACTGACTCGATTGATCCATCATTTGGAAATTGCGATGCTGACCTCGCATACAATGCGCCCTTCTTTGTCGTCACTTCGTATGTAATCGAAGGCGCGGTAATGACTGGCACTACCCCGTGCTCTCGTTTGAGCCGCTCCGTTACGATCTCCATGTGGAGCATGCCCAAAAAGCCAGTGCGGAACCCTTTTCCAAGCGTGAGCGATCCTTCCTCTTCAAACGACAATGCGGAGTCCGAGAGTTTGAGACGGTACAGTGCGTGCTTGAGGAGCGTAAAGTCGTCTTGTGACTCCGGATACAGTGATGCCCAAACTACTGGTTTTGGCACCTCGTATCCGGGGAGCGCGCTACCATTTTTTTGTGCCAGCGTATCGCCAACAATCCCCTGCGATGCCTCGCGAAGTCCGGTAACAACGTACCCGATATCTCCTGCTACGAGCGCTTCCGCCTTGCGTTCGTGTGGCACCACATGGCCAAGCTCAAGGAGTGTTGAAGATGCTCCTGCGGAGACGAGCGTAGCGCGTTCACGTGGCGTCAGTACGCCGTCCATCACACGGACGTACGCCACTATGCCGCGGTGTTCTGAAAATGAGTAGTCAAACACGAGAGCTCGTGTCCCCGGTCCTCCCTTCGGTACTGGAGCCGGAATGCGGGTAACAATCGCGTCAAGAAGCTCAGGCACACCCGCTCCAGTCCTGCCGGATACATGCATTATGTCGTCGAGCTCAACCCCGAGGAGTTCAACCATTTCAATCGAGATATCATCGACGCGCGCGAGAGGAGAGTCAATCTTTGTTATGACCGGCAGAATGGCGCATCCCGCTTCTCGAGCCATGTGCAAGACCGCCAGGGTTTGGGCTTGGACGCCCTGCGTCGCGTCAACAAGGAGGAGCACGCCCTCCACCGCAGTAAGCGCGCGTGACACCTCATACGCGAAGTCAATGTGTCCAGGCGTATCAATAAGATTGAAAACATGCGGAACACCATTTGCACTCCACTCCATGCGGACTGGCTGCATCTTGATGGTGATACCCCGCTCACGTTCAAGGTCCATCGCATCAAGGACCTGAGCGCGCATCTTCCGCGCTTCGATAGTCTTTGTAACCTCAAGCATACGGTCCGCAAGCGTCGACTTACCATGGTCGATGTGCGCTATGATTGAAAAATTTCGTATGTTCATCGTAAGAATCGGGCTGTAACGAGTGCGGTAATATCGCGCAGTTCCGCGCTCTTCAGGAGTACGAGTACCGCAATCCAGAGGACGAGCCCTGCGGCTCCCGCGGTAACCCCTTGAGCGAAGATACCTAAAAAGGTGTTCGTTGGCAACAAGGGGCCAAACGCGTTGAGCGCAAGGTACGCCGCGGCGGCTCCTGCAACTGACGCAGCAAATGACGTTCCAAACGCGCGAGCCGCAACACTGCTCCCGCCGTAACGGATCACAAACAGGCCGACATAGACAAGCGCGGCCAGAATCATTGCAGCTGAAAAAGCCGCAGGAAGAACTAAGACCTCCGTGCCTGGCACATCACTCACGCGTAGCAGTGCCTCAAGGAAGTAGAGCATGACAGGATACGCGCCAACAACGTGAATTGAGAGAAACGCGAGCCCTGCCGCACCAAGTGCGCTCGCAAACGCAATACATACGGGTGCAAGTGACGCGTGAGCGGCATAATATGCTCGCGAAAACGCAAGGAGGAGTGCCTGCGCGAGGAGTGACACGACAAACAACGCGAGCATTGCGGCAGTGAGTCGCGTATCATCCCAAGAAAACGCTCCCGATCCTAAGACCACTCGGACGATGTGTGCTCGGAGCACAATAATGAGCATAGTTGCAGGAAGCAGCCAAAATACAAGGTGTCGCACCGCAACCCAGACCTCTCGCGCGTACTCGCCCCACTCCGCACGATGCGCATGCCCGGCAAGCGCAGGAAACAGTGCAGATGCATACGAGAGCCCAATAACGGTAAGTGCGACTGACTGCAGGTTGAACGCGAAACTGAGCGCGGCTACTGACCCGACCGCGATTTGAGATGCAAGTGCCGCAAATGCTACCAAGAGGAGTTGCGTTGAAAAAAGCGTGAGCGACCGCGGTACTGATGGCGTAATGACTGAATGTGTAAATTCACTAACTGAAAGCCCTCCTGATGCGCCCTGCCCTCTCATAACCGGCCCGATCTGTACCCCGAGGTGGAGCGCTGCACCCAAGACCACTCCCCACGCGAGTCCTGCCATGCCAAATGTCGGAAAGAGGAACATAGCACCCGCAATGATACCGAGGTTATACAAAGCCGGTGCTAATGCGAAAAGCGCAAAGCGCCGTTCACTCTGCACGTATGACGCGAGGATGGAGGAAATACCGAGGAGAATCGGCTGAATAAGGAGAATACGCGCGAGAGATGCAGTTTCCTCTAGCGCCGCAGCACTGAAGCCAGGCGCAAGAAGCGGCACCAGGAGATCTAAGGAGAGCATAAGCACGAGTGCGATAGGCACTGCCGCCACTCCGAAATAGAACACCAGTGATCGGAGGGCACCTAAACGCTCACTTGGACTCCTGCGCGAGAAAAGCGGCACAAGTACAAACGACGACACCACGAGCGTAAACACAGCGAACGCGACATCAGGTACACGGAATGCTGCAAAGTAGATGTCGAGCTCTGGACCTGCGCCAAACAGGTGCGCGAAGGTGCGGTCTCGCAACAGTGCAAGCACTTGTGAGACGAGTGAGAACGCTGCTAAGAGATACGCGGCCTCATGGAGGCCGCGTATTTCTCTATCCATACGCGCAAGGAACGTTCGAACCATTGACTAGCGTCTCGGCGCAAACGGGTTTTTACCGGCGCGGAGACCGGTAATAATCCCGGCGACTTCCTCATTATCTGGATTCAGGCGCTGTACTTCGACAAACTCTGGAATGGCGAGCTCATACTGATTTTTAACCACATAGGTGCGTCCTAGGTAGAATCGCGCATTCGCGTACTCCGGAGCGATCGCTACCGCGCGTAGAAATGATTCAAGCGCGGCATCATATCGGCGTGCCTCAAACTTAAGCACTCCCGCCTGGAACTGAAGAACCGCGTTTGACGGCTCGAAGAGTGCTGCTGCCTCTGCTCGCTCTATGGCCTTATCAAGGTTGCCAGAGTTCAGCTCAAGCTGTGCAAGAGAGTTAAGCGCGGGAATAAAGTCACGCTTCAAGGCAATCGACTCCTCGAGGAATGCGCGCGCTTCGGCCGTCTTCCCCTGCGATGCCTCAAGCTGCGCAAGCGTTAGAGGTAGAGTCGGCATGCCAGGGTTTAATGTTCGCGCTTTCACCATCGCATTTACTGCCGCCTCGTACGAACCGTCTACTTTGAGCGGGACGACTGCCTGATAGGTAGCGCTCAATGTCGTCCAGTTGCGATAGTTGGTCTCGTTCATTCGAACCGCGGAGAGCGCTGCTTCAACGGCGGACCCAAGCTCGCGTTGGAATGCCTCTTGAGAGCGCGTATCACTACCCGCGGACGCGATAATCGTGTTGAGCTTCGCGAGATGAATAAACGCGGCTAGACGGAATGCTTCATCAGTCGGATTGAGTGTAACCGCGCTCCGCACACGCTCAAGGCCGAGGTCAAAATTTCCCTCAACTTGTGCCGCCCGAGATGCCTCCTCAGCCGCCTGCGCAGCTGCGTAGACAACACCGACGCCGTAAACAGTAAGTACCGACGCAACGAGCGCAAACGCGAGTCCAAGTACCGCCACGAACCCGACGCGAGGACGCTCGCGAAAGTCAACGGAGAACACTGGTCCAAGAGACGCGCGGTGCTGGAGCGCCGCATACATACCGATGAGTGCGAAGCCGATAAATGCGACCTGCGGAGATGGTAAGTAAAGAACCGCCATCGCGAGGGTATACAGACCGCCGTAGAACGTGAGCACCATGAGCTGATACGTCTGCGGATCATGTGCTGTACGCGAGAGAAGACCTCGTACTCCCACAAAGAGAAATGCCCCAATAAGGAGGAGCCATGCCAGCGTACCAATAAGACCCGTGGTCACAATTGACGTAGGAATAAGTCCGACTCCTGCGGTAAAGTCGGCGTTCCAGAAGATGCTCTGATTTACCTCAAGAGGGCGATACAGATCCCACTGAGTTGCAAACAAGTTTGGCCCCGCGCCGGTCAGCGGGTTACTCGCTAGAGCTCCCTGCGCTATCGCAAACGTTGATGTCCACGCTGGTCGCGCTTCTACGTGCTCAAGACCAAACGCGCGGCTCATACTTCCGCCAATCGATCCCGCAAAGAGCACCGCGACAGTTGCAAGCACGAAGACAATCGTTGCCGCGATAGAGAATGTGGACTGTTCTTTAGGCTCAAGAACGAGCTTGTATATAAGGACACCAAGCGCGACAAGGCCGAGTGCAACCCATGCCGGTGTGAAGTTAACAAGCGTCACGAAAAATACGGAAGCGACGAGTGTCGTGAGTACCGCGTACCACTCTCGGCCCTTGAGCGTAAACGACTCGAGCGCGATAAGTGCCATACCGCCCATGAGACCAAAAAAGATTGCGAGATCGGTCCACTTGCCGAGCGGGGTAAAGAGCGGGTTGGTCATTACTCCAAACGAAGTAAGATCAGTTCCAAGAACGAGTCGGATGAGATGAAAGAGCGCTACAACTCCAGAGACTGCGACGAGTACCGTGAGAGCCATGCGCACATCCGCCTTGCTGTCTGACACCGCAAACGGCACAGTGACAGAGAGCGCGAGCATTGCCGCGAAGAATACTGTATCTCCATCGAGCCCGCTTCCGACAAGCGACCACATAAATGACGGACCTAGGAGCGCCGATGCGAGGTACGCAAGCGGTAAGAGCCACGCAGCTCCAATAACAAACGAAAGCGGAATACTGATAGATCCGCGCTTTAATGAGTACAAAATAGCGAGTACAGAAGCACCAATCAGCGCGACAGTTGCGATGGTCATCTTCAGTGCAGGTATGGGCACCGTGTACGAGACAATAAAAATAGTTGGTACTAAAAAGAGTCCCGCAAGGTAGATACGATTTGCGGCATTAGATATGAATGAATGTACTGATGACATACTGCGGCTAAATTGATATATGCGCAGTATACCCTATCGCGTGAAAACCCCGCGGATGCGGGGTTTTCACAACTGTGGGCTATGCGTCGGTAAGCCGAATTCTGTTGAGGACGTGAGTCCATGGGCAATCATGTATCTTGTCCGCATGTTGCCATACGGATCTTTGCGGCACTTCCCATTGCTGGGACACGGCCTTGCACCCTGGTAAGGATTTTGCACGTTTCAGCCGGACTTAACCGGGTCGTTTCTGTTCGCACCTCTCACCGCGCCCACGCGGTGTGCGGGCGTTACCCGCTACCTTTTTAACCTGCGCACCCTTTCGAGTGCCAAGTGAGTGTTCGGACTTTCCTCTCTCAAAGAGCGATTGCCTGACGCAGTTCTGATTATATCACAATAAATAACTTGTCAAAAGCGGAGGCGGAGAGATTCGCCCGCAACTCGCGTCCTGCGGGCCGCGGTCTGGGCACCGACTCACTCGCCTACGCTCGCTCCGTCGTTCTCATCTCTCCTTCTCTCGACATCAGTCCTTACCGAGACATGCTCGGCTCGGACTGCTGTTGCGGAGGCGGAGAGATTCGAACTCTCGGAGGGTTTCCCCTCACACGCTTTCCAAGCGTGCGCACTAGACCGCTATGCGACGCCTCCGTGCATACACGTTATAGCACAATCGCGTTTTTTAAACGGATACTAGATCTGCCTTCTTTGGGTAGAGTTGGTTTATGAACCCGAGCATAAAAAGTATCGGAAGTATTGCAGGGACAGTAGACGCATACTCACCCGCACGGACGTGCTCTGCAACGTTGAAAAATTCATACGAGATCCAACCAGTGCCAAGGAGAATAACCATAGCGCACACATGGTGCGTACGTTGTTCGCGGGGGCCGTATGTATAGGTTATTTCTTCTTCCACTACTTCTTTTATCACGTGCCGTCTCTGTTCTGCCATACTTTTCTTACTCCTGTATGCACTGAAAAGTTTCATCGAACAACTCGTAGCGTGGTAGAGACGAATGGTAAACAAAAAAATCCGCAAATGCTTTTTTTGCGTAACCTCGCTTCTACGTTGAGTGTATGACTAGTGAAGGAACGGTGAGGTACCAACCGCCACTTCCTTACTAGCGTAGTTAAAAAAAAACTATGGCAACTGAAATTGTGGAGGGGTACCTCAGCTGGAACGAAGTCGTGATAAATGATGCGCTGTTTATCTTTGGCATCATGTCAGCGATTGGGTACATATTCAGTTCGGGCAAAAAGATAGGAAAAGACCTCGCATCATAAGACCTCACGGATTTCGCGAGATCCGAAGAGCATCTTCTCAAAACTCCCCTCGCCGGGAGTTTTGTGTTTACGAACCAAGAAGCGCTTTGACACGTTCTTCAACGGGAGGGTGCGTCATGAATAGTTTGTGAAGGCCCTTAAATGACTTTGCACCGAATGGACTCGAAATAAAGAGGTGCGCAGTCGCATCATTTGCAGTACGCATCGGTGCACTATACGCGCCAATTTTCTGAAGCGCGGACGCAAGCCCCTCTGGATAGCGAGTCATCAAGGCTCCCGACGCGTCAGCCAAAAACTCGCGCTTTCTAGAAATCGCAAGTTGTATGAGCTGCGCAATGATGGGCGAAAGAATAGCGAGCACGAGTCCTGCCACCACCATGACGGCGCCAAGGCGGTTATCGCGGTCTCCGGCCCCGTTAACCATCATTGAGCGAAGAAAGAAGTCCGAGAGGAGCGTTACAAACCCAAGCAGCACGACGACCACCGTCATTACGAGCGTGTCGCGATTCTTTATATGCGACAGCTCGTGCGCTAAGACACCTTCAAGTTCTGACCGATCCATCATGCGAAGGAGTCCCGTGGTCACCGCCACAACGCCATGCTTCGGGTCGCGGCCAGTCGCAAAGGCGTTCGGTGCCGGGTCGTCTATCATGTACACCTTAGGCATAGGCATACCTTCCGCAATCGCAAGGTTCTCGACGATGTTATACACATCTGGTGCTACCTCTTTCGTTACTGGCTTTGCACCAGTGGACGCAAGCGCGAGTTTGTCCGAGTACCAGTAGCTCCCCACGTTCATCGCAATCGAAAGAAATACTGCTATGTAGAGGATGCCTGGGTTGTCGAACGCATACGACAGTGCCCACCCGATGCCGATAACTGCGATAAAAAACGTGGTCATCAAAAACCACGTCTTCCGCACGTTCGCATCCGCTTGCGAATACAGTGTTGCCATACGCTACCTATTAGAACGTAACTGCGACTGGGTTTTTAGCTGCCTGGTCGGCCTCAGAGAGCTCGAAGAAGTCCATTGCCTTAAAGTTAAACCAGCCACCCACGAAGTTAGACGGAAACTGCTCGAGCGCGGTCTGAAGCTCCTGCACATTGCCATTGTAAAAGCGTCGCGCGGACTGAATTTTGTTTTCAGTGTCGGACAGCTCGCGTTGCAACTCAAGGAAGTTCTGATTTGCCTTGAGGTCCGGGTACGCCTCTGCAACCGCAAAGAGCGACTTCAAGGCTCCCGTAAGCATGTTCTCTGCCTCGGCGTGGTCTGCGACGGTTTGTGCACCAATAGCCGCGGCTCGAGCCCGCGTGACACTCTCAAACGCTTCACGCTCATGCGTGGCGTATCCCTTCACGGTCTGCACCAAGTTGGGAATGAGGTCATACCGGCGCTTGAGCTGTACGTCAATGTCAGCCCACGCTTCCTTAGTTCTGTTAACAAGGGTAACGAAGCGGTTGTACGTTACGACGAGCCAGAGGCCGATCACAACAATACCGCCGAGAACGATATATAGTGGAATCATACATCCAGTATACCGTATACGCGCTTTCTAGCACTTCTTGTTAGAGAGTGTGGTCTACGAGCCCTCTCGCTGCGCGCACTAGTAATCCATGCCGCCTGGCATCTGGGGAGCTTCCTTCTTCTCCTCTGGCTCTTCTGCAATAGCAGCCTCGGTAGTAAGAAGAATTGCCGCTGCTGAAACCGCATGCTGCACGCCACCGCGCGTCACCTTGACCGGATCAATAATGCCAGCCGCGACCATATCAACCACCACGACATCATTCATCGCGTCATAACCCGCGAAACCTTTTGCCTTCTTGACCTCCTCAACAATCACTTCTCCGGAATCCTTACCCGCATTGATCGCAATCTGCTTCAAGGGCTTTAGGAGCGCAGCGAGAACAATGTTATATCCAACAGTCTCCTCAACACCGAGCTTCTTCCAATCAGTCTCCGCTTCAACCTTTTGCGCTGCTTTGACGAGCGCGGTACCACCGCCGGGCACTATGCCCTCTGCAATAGCTGCCTTTGTCGCATTCACCGCATCCTCAATCTTGTCTTTGAGATACTTCATCTCCGTCTCCGTTGCGGCACCAACCTTAATCACAGCAACGCCTCCGGAGAGCTTCGCGATGCGCTCCTCGAGCTTCTCCTTATCAAACTTTGATGTCGTATCTGAGAGCTGCTTCTTAAGTGCGGCAACACGTCCGTCAATCTCCTTCTTCGTTCCTTTACCGCCAACTACAATGGTCGAGTCCTTGGTCGCAATAACTTTTGCCGCACGTCCAAGCATCGAGAGTTCAGTTTTATCGAGCTTAAGGCCTACCTCTTCGGTAATGACTGTACCGCCCGTAAGTACCGCGATGTCCTGGAGCATCTCCTTTTTGCGATCACCGTACCCCGGAGCCTTGACCGCGAGGACGCTAAACGTGCCGCGAATCTTGTTCACCACAAACGTAGCAAGAGCTTCGCCCTCTACGTCGTCTGCGATAATCACCAACTCTTTCTTTCCCGTTCGAGCAACCGCTTCAAGAACCGGTAGCACTTCCTGAATGGATGCGATCTTCTTGTCTGTTATGAGGATTGCTGTTTCTTTGTACTCGGCAGCCATTTTGTCCGCGTTCGTGATCATATACGGAGAGATGTAGCCGCGATCGAACTCGAGACCCTCAACTACCTCCTTGTCGATACCGAATGACTGCGACTCCTCAACCGTCACTACGCCGTTCTGCCCAACCTCGGCAATCACCTCCGCGATAGTCTCACCGATCTCTGCGCTCTCCGCTGAAATCGTTGCGACTTGTTTGATGTCTTTGTCTCCCTGCACCGGCTTTGCGATAGACTTGAGCGCCTTCACGGTTGCCTCCGCCGCTTTCTCCATTCCCACACGCACCTGCATGGCGTTCACACCCATCGCAGTGTGCTTCATCCCTTCATCAACAAGCGCCTGAAAGAGTACTACCGAAGTGGTGGTTCCGTCGCCCGCGAGGTCATTGGTCTTATTTGCGACCTCCTTCACGATCTCCGCCCCCATGTTTTCAAACTTGTCCTTGAGAGAAATTTCTTTAGCAATCGTGACGCCGTCATTGGTCATGTGCGGACCGCCGTACCCCTTGTCGAGGATGACATTTCTGCCTCGCGGACCAAGCGTTACCTTAACTGCCTGCGCGGCTATATCAACTCCTCGCTTGAGCGCTGAGCGTGCTGCCGCGTCGAATAGAACTTTTTTTGCCATAGTGTTTCTGTGTTCGATACTTATGCGTGAATAATTGCGAGCACATTGGACTCAGCGATGACGTAGTACGTCGTGCCGGCCAAGGTAATCTCATCAAATCCATACTTAGAAAACATAACGCGATCACCAACCGAGACTGACATCGGGACTCGTCCATCGCCATCCTCGTTCCACTTGCCGGGACCGACAGCGATCACCGTACCCTGCTCTGGCTTTTCTTTAGCGGTATCCGGAATAATGATTCCAGAAGCTGTAGTCCTGCCCATCTCCTCTGCCGTGAGCGGTCGAATGACGATGCGGTCACCAAGCGGTGCGACGGGGCCCGAGTGGATTCGTGCCGGTGCTGCTTTAACCTTTGACTTTACTGCCTTTTTTGCGGGCGCGCGGTTTTTCTTTTTCATAGTGCACCTAGTATAGGGAAAAGGTGCCCCTCGCGCAAATCTGGTTGCCGCCCCCTCTCGCCGTGCTATACTCTACCCGGTATGGCAACAGTTCTTGCATCACTCCAGGGATTCCTACCTCTTGCCCAGACATGCGTTGCGCTCCTTATTGTAGGCGCCATTCTTCTGCAGACGAGAGGCGCCGGCCTATCTGCTTTCCAGGACTCATCGGCGCAGACGTTCTATAAGCGTCGTGGCGGAGAGCTCTTCCTGTTTCAGGCAACGATCGTGCTTGGCGTCGTCTTCGTACTCCTTGCGCTCGCGTCGCTTATAGCGCAATAACTTTCTCCTCGTCATGAGGTTTTCATTCACCACTGAGCGCATCCCCCTGAGCGCAGGCGACTGGTTTATCCTCGGCGCCCTCGGCGCGCTCTTTGCCGTCGGCACCTACTGGCTTCTCGCGACTATCTACTTCCGCTTCACCACTGAGGTGCCAGCACGCGGAGGCGCGATGACTGAAGGCATTGTCGGCACACCTCGCTTCATTAACCCAGTGCTCGCGATTTCAGACGCCGATCGTGACGCCACGGAGCTCTTATTTGCCGGTCTTATGCATCCGACGCTGAGCGGTATGCAGCCCGACCTCGCTGAAGGGTATACGCTCTCCGATGATCGCAGGACCTACACTTTTACCCTGCGCCCCGACGCCGTATTTCACGACGGAACGCGCGTAACGGCTGACGATGTGGCATTTACCATCGCCCGGATCCAAGACCCTGCTATAAAAAGCCCGAAGCGTCCGAATTGGGAGGGAGTCGCAGTTGCAGTTAGTGACGAGCGCACCATCTCATTCACACTGCGCGAGCCCTACGCACCGTTTCTCGACAACACAGATGTCGGCATTATCCCAAAGCGACTATGGGACACTGTGCGCCCTGACGAGTTCCCCTTCTCCAAGCTCAATGTAGAGCCGGTAGGCGCCGGACCATTCCGTGTGCAGCGTCTCGTCACAAACGCCTCAGGGATCCCCGAACGTCTCGACCTCACCGCATTCTCACGCGCGATACATCCGCCGTTCATTGAATCGTACACGTTACGCTTTTTCAGCGACCCGAATGCACTCGCTCTTGCCGTATCACGAGACAGTACGCTCGCGGCGCACTCTATAACTCCTGAAATGAGCGCAGGGCAGCGCGCCTACGACGCGGTGTTCGGTCGCGTATTTGCAGTCTTTTTCAATCAGAATGAAAATGCGCTATTCGCCTCGCGCGCGGTGAGAAGCGCGCTCGACGCCGCGCTTGACAAAGAAGCGCTCGTGCGTACACTGATAGGAGGGTATGGCTCCGTAGCCGTCGGTCCGCTTCCAAAAGAGTCGTCCGCAGATAACACGCCATGGTCGGCAGATCGTGCAGCGTCTATCCTTGCCGCGGATGGATGGTTGCGCGGAGAGGACGGCATCTGGACCAAGACCGTTAAAAAGTCCACAACGCGCCTCGCGTTCACGCTCACTACGTCGAACGCACCCGAACTCAAGCAGGCGGCGGAACTTGTGGCAGACTCGTGGCGCGCGCTCGGCGCAGATGTCACGGTAGCGTACTTTGACCAAAACGATCTGCAGCAGGATGTCATTCGTCCGCGAAAATATGACGCGCTCCTCTTCGGCATTGTTGTCGGGCGGGACGCAGACCTCTTCGCGTTCTGGGACTCGAGCCAACGGAACGATCCCGGACTCAATATCGCGCTCTATACGAATGCCGACGTTGACGCGATCCTCCGTAAGACGAGAACCGCTGAAGACCCAACCGAGCGCACCGCGCTCGCGGAGAAGGCAGCAGACATCATTGCGAAAGAGGTTGCTGCCGTATTCCTCTACACACCGCACTTTCTGTACCTGACTGACCCGCGCGTCCGAGGCGTCACGCTCGACACAATCGTGACACCGGCAGACCGATTCGCGTCGATCACGGACTGGTACATAGACACGGAACGCATTTGGCCGATTTTCAGGTAAGACGCCACGCCTCACCGCCACGGCAGCCCTGAACTATGTGCTACGCATTTCAGATTCGATATACCAAGTACACCAGTACACGTATTCACACTTAAAAAATTATTTATAGTATTGTTTAACATCATATGAATGAAGTATCACCAGCCCAGGGAGAGCAACCGAGCGATCACCGGCGTCCGTACTCAGCCGCGCCACGACGCGACTTTCGCGGACCGCGTCGCCCGTTTTCCGCTCGGGGCGGACACCGACCGCACCGTAGCGCTCCTATTCCACGGAACGGAGAGCAGGCCGCTCCACGACCTGACGACATAGTCCGCGAACCCGCGGCACTAAGTCCCCGCGGCGCCCATGGCGCACCACGCGGGCGTGGCGCAGATCGCGGCCGCGGAGGTCCGAGGCGCGGTCGCGGACATTTCCGCCGACCGCCATCAATGCCACGGCAGCCGTTTAATGAACCTGAAGCGCGTGAGCGCGTCGTGCTCCCCGTCCTAACTGATGACATGGTGCGCATTGTGCCACTCGGCGGCGTTGAGGAAGTTGGACGCAACATGCTTGCCGTTGAAACGCCAGCCGGCATCATCATTTCAGATGCGGGATTTCAATTTACCCGTGAGATGAACACACCGGGCGTAGACTACATCCTCCCGAATACGCGATGGCTCGAGGACAACCGCGACCGCATCCTCGCTTTGTTTGTCACGCACGGCCACTTGGACCACATCGGCGGTATTCCGTTCATGATGGACCGCATCGGTAATCCGCCAATCTATACGCAGTACCTGACGTCTCTCATGATTAAGAAGCGTCAGGAAGAGTTCCCGCACCAGCCGCAGCTCGACATCCACGTGATGGATATCGGCTCATCCGTACTATTGACCGCAAAGGACGGCAAGACCGTGACGGTTAAAACATTCCCGGTGACGCACTCGATTCCCGACTCTATGGGTATCTCAATCGTCACGAAACATGGCAACATAGTCATCTCTGGCGACCTCAAGCTCGAGCACGAGGACGGAACGCCTACAGAGCGCGAGCGCACCGTCTGGGGGGCGCTCGGCAAAGATCGGAACATCATGTTCATCGCCGACTCCACGAACGCTGAGCGCGAAGGATTCTCTATTCCGGAAAAGAAGGTATTCGCCACACTTGAGGACATAATCACGACAGTCAAAGGCCGCTTGGTGATCGGACTCATCGCATCAAACTTCGAGCGCATGATCCGCATCATTATGGCGGCGGAGCGTAGTGGCAGAAAAGTTATTCTCGAGGGCCGATCGGTCAAAAACAACATAGAAATCGCGCAGATCGCGAAGTTCTTTGAGGCACGTAAAGGCACCATCATCCCTGCCGAGGCAATCAACGACTACCCATCGGACAAGATCGTTATTATGTGTACCGGTGCGCAGGGCGAGGACGCAGCCGCGCTCATGCGCATCGCCACCAAGAAGCATAAGTTCATCACCTTCAACGAGCGCGACACAGTAGTGCTCTCGTCGTCTATTATTCCAGGCAATGAAATGCAGGTACAGAAGCTCAAAGACAACCTCCTGCGCCATGGCCTCTCGATAGTCCACTATCGCTCATCGGACGTGCACTCAACCGGCCACGGCAACACTGGCGAACTTGTATGGATGCGCCAGCAGGTCAACCCGAACTTCTTTATGCCCGCGTACGGTTACCACTCAATGCTCAGGAACCACGCCGCGGCGCAGATTGCCTCGGGCTTTCCGAAGGATCATGTGATCATCCCTGACAACGGCACGGTCATCGACATAACAAACGGCACCGAGCTTACGGTGCATCGCGAAAAGCTCCCAAACACGCCGGTGATGGTGGACGGCTTCTCTATTGGAGACATGCAGGAAGTAGTGATCCGCGACCGGCAAGCACTCGCAAAGGACGGTATGTTCGTCATCATCGCAACAGTCAATATCCGCTCGGGCCAGCTCAAAAAGTCCCCGGACATCATCAGCCGCGGCTTTGTGTACTTGCGCGAGTCACAAGGACTACTCTCTGAAGCTCGCCTCCTCGTGAAAAAGTCTATCGAGGACATGACGCGCGAAATGAACCCCGTGGACCTCGAGCTCGTTAAAACGCAACTCTCAGACACCATCGAACGCTACCTCTTCCAAAAGACCAGCAAGCGTCCAATGGTGATTCCAGTCCTTATCGGTGTCTAAGCACGAGTACCTGAAACCCGTTCCAATGCATCGGAACGGGTTTTATGCTTTCCCACGTAGTCACGCGAGTGGATGGATGACTCCGATTTCCGCAAACGCGCGAGCATAGTCCGCGCTTCGCGGCCGCACGGCTCGGGAACCACCCACCCCGAGCGTCCACGCTATACTGCCCCTATGTACGCGTTGTTTTCCCGACCGCTCATACTCGTTGGCAATTTTTTGGTGCAGTACCACTACTATGTCATCGCGTTCTTACTCTCGCCGTTTCTTGCCGCGTTTGTCGGCGTCGAATACGTAGGGTATGCGTTTATCGCATCTTCAATCCTCGCAACTCTCCTCCTCTACGCTGCGCCGCCCATTTTCCGCTCATTCGGTACCACTAATGTTATCGGGACAGTGGGCGTTCTGGAGGCACTCATACTGGTCGCACTGACGCAGGTTTCTCATCCTTATATGGCGGTAATCCTTGTGACGGCGCAGTCTACGCTCGCGTACATGCTGTTTATCGGCATGGACCTTGTCATAGAGTCCTCAACCGCTACTGAGCGCGTTACAGGACAAACGAGAACTGCATACCTCACGATCACTAATCTCGCGGTCCTTGCGGCTACATTGTCACTGTCTGTGCTCGTAGTACAAGACGCCTATGGCCCCGCGTTCATCACCTCGGTCGTCGTACTCCTTCTCTTTGTCATACATGCGCGCTTCTTCTTCCCTGCGGTGTCGTATGTAAGCTCGCCCGAGGCGGACGGAAGCGTGATCGCGAGACTTTCGACTGACCAGTCTGTGCGCAACATTTCGGCAGCACACCTCGTACTGCAGACATTCTTCTCGTGGATGGCTATTTACATTCCGGTTCTCCTCTTTATGTATCAGGGCTTCAGCTGGGCCGAGATTGGCATTATTCTCTCTATCGCCATGCTTCCGTACATTCTGTTTGAGTACCCGTTCGGATATATCGCTGACCGCTACATCGGAGAGCAGGAACTCCTGATTCTCGGATTCATTATTATGAGCGCGTCGCTTATCGCTATTCCATTTCTACCGCAACAGGACTTCTGGCTCTGGACTGCCGTAATGTTCATAGCCCGAATCGGTGCCGCGATGGTTGAGGCAATGACCGAGGTGCATTTTTTCCGCCGCGTCTCCCACTCCGACACAAGCATCATCACTTTTTTTAGGGCGTTGAAACCGATCGGTTCTATCATTGGCCCGTTGATTGCCGGAGTATGTCTCATCTTCCTCGACCTCACCACCACATTTGCAGTTCTCGGCGTCGCCACCTGTGTCGGCATCATCTTTTCTCGACGGATCATTGACTCAAAGTAACTAGATGAGCCCCTCGGCTCGTAGCGCCTTGCGTATCGCACGCACACGCCGCGCGGGAAAGCCGGTGACTTTTGAACCCGTGAGTGCGGCGCGCACGAGAGCACCGCGGATCTCGCGATCCGAACCCTTGAACGGCTTTTGTCTCGCGTGGTGACGCGAACGGCGTGAAGGATTGGGTATGCTTTTTTTGAGGTGTGAACCGTAGTCCATAAGTGCCGCGTACCACACCCGGGGCTGAACACCTCGCGGTACCCGTATATGCGGAATGATTTCCGCATCCGCTACCGTGTCGCGACGCGGAAAGAGGTGGTGCAGGTACACAGCTCGAATGTTGGTTTCAATAAGCACACGAGGTTCATTATGTGCGAACACGCGTACTGCGTTTGCAGTATAAGGTCCTACACCAGGCAACTCCTCAAGCACGCCTCCCCATCGTTTAGACGCTTCCCACAGATACTTTGCGCGACGGTTGTACCCGAGGCCCTGCCACAACCTGAGCACATCAACAAGTGGGGCTTGCGCAAGCGCGTCAGCGTTTGGATAACGCTCAATAAACGCACTAAACTTAGGGACCACCCGATCAACCTGCGTCTGCTGTAGCATCACTTCGGAGACAAGAATCTGATACGGATCGACGGTCTTGCGCCACGGCAGCTCGTGCCGGCCATGCGTTCGATAATACTGTAAAACTATTTTTGTGAGTTCCTGCAACACCTTCGGGCTGGCCCGCCCTCGGCGGCGCGTTATGTGCGCGCGCTTACTTCTTTTTTTCAAGAAGACGGGTGAGCGGGTGCTCGCGGCAGTCGTGCGGGCGCGCGGGGCAGATGTAGCGACCATAGAGTACGAGGCCATTATTAACATACTTCCAATCTTTTTTCGGTACGAGGGTCTCGAGGTCATGCGATATCTTTGTGAGGTCAGTGTTCCGTGTGAGACCGAAGCGCTGCGCGAAGCGCTTCACATGCGTGTCTGTCGGTATGCCGTCGTACTCGTCTAAAAGCTCGCCGCGAATGACATGCGCGGTCTTATACCCTATGCCGGGGAGCGCAACCAGTTCAGAGTACCCCATTCCCGTAAATCGTTGTGCCGCTTCAATAACATGACGTGCTTTTGTTCGAAAGAAGGTGATGGAAGAAATTTCTTTCTGGAGTGTTTCAAGATCCGCCCGAGCAAAGTCCGCAGGCGTTCTATATTTTTTAAACAGCGTTCGCGTCACGCGGTTTACTACCTTGTCTGTGCATTGTGCTGAGAGCATAACCGCGACAACGAGCTGAAACGGCGTATCGTAGAGGAGCTCGGTCTTAGGGACCGGATACGCGCGCTTCAAGTACGCGACAAGCGTCGCGGCGCGTGCGCGTCGCGCCGCATTACGCGCGGGCGCTGAGGTCCGTGAGGACCTGACTCGCGTGCGTGAGTGGATTGACTTTTTCATATACAACCGCAACACGACCTTCAGGGTCAACAAGGTACGATGTGCGCGAAATACCCTCGTACGAGCGACCGAGAAATGTTTTCTTTCCCCAGACGCCGTAGGCCTTCAGCATATCGTGTCCTGTATCTGAGAGGAGCGTGAATGGTAGCTCGTACTTAGTGGCAAACTTTTTATGGCTCTCTACGGAGTCTGCTGAAACCCCGAAAATCTTTGCCTTCTTAGTATCAAAAGCGGGAAAATCATCACGCAAAGCGCACGCCTCCTTGGTGCACCCTGGCGTGTCATCCTTGGGGTAAAAGTAAATCAAGACCCATTGCCCTGCGTAGTCCCTCAGAGAGTGCATAACGCCGTCCTGGTCGGGCAAAGTAAAATCTGGTGCCTGTTGTCCTGTGGTAAGCATGCGCTCAGTGTACCGCGCTCACGCGCGACCCGCCAAAATCTCAAGCGCTACCCGTCTACCTTCTTCAATCGCACCATGGGCGGTGCCCGGATGTCCTCGCGTATTCGTCGCCTCCCCGCAGTAGTAGAGCGTATCGGCAATAGGTCGAGCTAAAATATCGCGCGTATCCTCCATTCCGACCGTAGGAAACGAGTACGATCCATACGCATACGGATCGCTACTCCAGGTGATATGCCGCGCATGTGAGATAAGATGCCGCACCCCGGCACCAAGCGCGTCCGAGAGGTCTTGCATACCCGCCTCAATCGCATCTGCCTCGCTCATGCGCGCGAGTTCGTTCGCACGCGCTCCGCCGCTGTACCCCACGAGTACCGGCTCTTCCCCGAACCAGCGTTGCCACCAGTGACCTACAGGTCCGTCAGTATCGATCATACGGAACGGGGGTAGGTGTCCGCTCATCCAAAAAAGCATTTTAGTGGAGTTACCAAAACCGACCGCGCGCACGCCTTGCTCAAACGCCTGCGGGAGCGCCGGCATAAATTCTGGAGGACATTTCTTCATCACACCAATCGGGATAGTGAACACGAGCCGCGGTGCTTCAAAATGCGCACCGTTCTCACACTCAACGGCAACGCGACCCTCGGCCCAGCGCACACGCACGGCGCGGTGCCGCAGGCGAATATCAAGCCCCTCGGCATAGCCGCGCATCACGCGATCGTATCCGTCCGTGATCCAAAAGTTTTTCCCCCCGTTTGTCGCGAGTCGCTCTTCGTGGACGATGCCGCGCACCGACAGGAGTCCGGGGTCCGCCGCTTCTATGTCGCCAATCTCGCGGACTTTGTAAAAGGCCGCCTCTTCGTCTGTGGCGTTTTTGCGAAAATATTCAGCGACCGACATGTCTGGACCATCATATGACCAGAGCTCATCGTCAACCGCACGAAAACGCTGGAACAAATCTTCGGAATCATCTCGTATCTGCCCTCCTTTTCCGAACAAGCGATAGCTGTCCGCAGTCTCAAGTCCCCATTCCTCGGTTTTCAATTCAAGCGCACGAACCATCTCCCAGGTGGTCGCGTTTTCTCCATGTATAAATTCCGCTCCGGCCTCAACGACGCCTCGTTCGCGAAGCGTGTGTACCCTGCCACCAATCCGATCACGCGCCTCAAGGACGACAACGCGCACACCCTTTTTCACAAGTTCGCGCGCGGCTGATAGCCCTGCCGGGCCAGCTCCAATCACTACTACATCAAAAGTGTCTGACACCTCTTTATTGTGCCACAGCTCGCGTAGCCACCACGAACACCGTGTAATTAAACTTCATGTCCTGAATTTTTTCTTCGAGAACGTCAAGTCCGTAAAGCTCCGCCGCCATAGCTGAGGCAACCACCGCGGTAGTCTCGGGCAGCACGCCGCTCGCGAGATCCTTTGCAGCGAGTGCCGTGTCTGCGTAGGGCACGAGCTCAACGTTCGGCCACATACGCTTCAAATACATACGGCATTGCTTGAGAGCCTGGTCGTGTGAGGTGATCGCCGTTACATCGGATGCAGTCACACCCTTCTTGACGAGTAAGTTTTGATTCACTTCGATTTCAAACATTTTTTCGATAGCAAAGCGGTGCTTAGCCATGGCGTATACGGCCTCTATAACCACCCCACCAGTCGAGTTTTCTATAGGAAACACGCCACAGTCTAGTGTTCCGCGTTCGAGCTCGGTGAGCACATTTTCAACAGAGACCAAGAAGATGATCTCCGCGGCAGGATCAACGGTGAGCGCCGCCTGCTGTGAAAAGGCTCCCGGTGCTCCTGATATTCCGATACGCATCATGCTAGACTACCACCATGACACAAGACTTCAAAATACCGAGCGAAGAGGAGCTTAAAGCGCGTCTGTCTGCCGAGGAGTATGAAGTCTTGCGCAATAAGGGCACCGAGATCCCCTACACTGGTGACTTTTTAACAAAAACTCCTGACGGAACCTTCATCTGTAAGGTGTGTGGGCAGCCGCTCTTTGAATCGACCGCAAAGTACGAATCACTGACCGGCTGGCCATCGTTCGATCAAGCCATACCAGGTGCAGTGACTGAAAAAGCTGACGACTCGCATGGCATGCAGCGAACGGAAATAGTGTGCAGTCGTTGTGGCTCGCACCTGGGGCACGTCTTTGAGGATGGCCCGCGTACCTCGACCGGCAAGCGCTATTGTGTAAATTCTGTATGCCTCAATCTCGATGAAAGTAAAAAGCCGGCGCCGCGCGCACCGGCTCAAGCAGATACCGAAGAGACTGCGGCAGAACCTACCACACCCTAATGGCAACGGCAGTCTTTGGCGGAGGATGTTTCTGGTGCACTGAAGCGGTCTTCAAAATGCTGAACGGTGTTTCTTCGGTCCTGCCGGGCTACGCCGGAGGCACCGTGCCGCACCCTGCCTACGAGGCTGTGTGCAGTGGCACAACCGGACACGCAGAGTGCGTAAAAATTGAGTACGACGAACAGGTAGTCACTTATCGCGACCTCCTGACCGTTTTTTTCGCATCACACGATCCCTCGACACTGAACCGACAAGGCAACGATGTCGGGACACAGTACCGCTCCGTCATTTTCTATACCACTCCGGACCAACAGTCAGAAGCGCTCACAATGATAGCTGAAATGAACGCCTCTTCAGAGGGAGGTGCGCCTATACTCACCGCAGTAGAGCCCCTAACGGAGTTTTACCCCGCCGAGGACTACCACCGCGACTACTATGCCCTGAACAGCCACGCCCCCTACTGTCGAATAGTCATTAACCCCAAGCTCGAAAAGGTGCAAAAGGACTTCTCCGCACTACTCAAAAACGGCTCAGTATAGGCCCACAATATTACTTGACTATACACTGTTTATGGTGTATAACGTAAATACTACATAATCGCTGGAGGTGGTGCTATTGCTGGACTCCGTGTCCACTGTGTAGTCAAAAGGTCAAATCTTGACGGACGGAGGTCAAGATTTGAAAAAATAATACGTAATGCTGATGAATAGTCTTGTTGGGATTATAGGTGCTGGTGTTTTGGTAGATGCCGCACGGCGCTAAAACGGACGTAAGTAAGTAAACCCCGCTTCGGCGGGGTCTTTACTTTATTACACTGGCAGCCTCAACCAGAACGTTCACCCCCCCCCGCCCTGTGGCGGGGGTTTTGTTTATGACTAGACAGGTAGCGCGACCCAGAAGGTAGAACCCTTCCCCTCGCCCGGCGACTCGGCGCCCATCTTCCCCCCGTGCATCGCCACAATATGCTTCGCGATAGACAGTCCTATCCCCACGCCCTCGGTGTCGGCACGCTTTGCGGCGTCAGTACGATAGAACGAAGAAAAGATACGTGCTAGATCTGCTTTTGGTATGCCGATACCGCTGTCGCGCACCGCTAGCCGCACACCGCGACGCTCCGCGCTCAAAGACACATGGACGGATCCTCCATTTCGGTTATACGCAATCGCGTTTTCAATCAGTATGTCAACGACTGACGCGAGGCGCGTACTGTCTCCCACCGGCTTGCCCGCGTCTGGGTCGAGCCGAGTGACTACGGAGATATTTTTTTCTTTCAGCGCCGAGTCAAACCGCGCGAGAGACGCGTGAATGAGCACGTGCAGGTCTACCGGCTCTTTAGCGTACGCGTACGAGTCCTCATCAATACGCGACGCGTCCATCAGTATGTTCGTGAGCTCTATGAGGCGTGAGTTAGAGGCGTCAATGCGCTGTAGGCCCGCAACGAGCTCAGGATCACCTTTTGCCCGCTCTAGAAGCCCGGGCACCTCCCACCTAATGCGTGTGAGGGGCGTGCGGAGTTTGTGTGTCGCTATGGTAATGAACTCATACTTGAGCCGCTCGGTATCACGACTCATTGACCACACGCCGCGCGCAACCGTCACCGACACCAGAGCCGCAATAAGTGGCACCGTTATAAATGAAAGGTACGGAACGGCGCGCACTAAAAAGTCGTTGACCAAGATGAGCGCCGCAAACACCGCAGCCAATCCCCCTACTGAAAGTCCGTACACCAGCGCTCGCCGCGCGAGTATGCGGATGTCGAGCAAGTTCACCGCAAAGATGCCGTACGCAATCGGAATAAAAAAGAGTCCGAACAGGGAGCCAAAGAGCGGATCAAGCGGTATGTCATACACGAGCGCAAAGTTAAGAGTCCCGAGCGCGTACCCTATGAGGAGCATCAGTATGAAGTACTCGTACCGGCGGCGCTCAACACCCTGAGCGCGACGATATGCCGCAATAAGCGCGATAAAGGGCGGGAGCGGAAAGAGCAAAAAGTACGCGAGCATGACTGAGTACAGCCATCCCGCCTCAAGGTAGAAATAAAAATAGAGTTTCGGCTCTATGAGCGGGAGGAATGCCTGCGGGTCTGCCCACGCATAGATAAAAATAGCGATACCCGTGAGGTACGTGAGTCGTATGTATGAGCGCCAGGCGCTCGCCCGATTGATACTGTGCAGTACAAAGTGCACCACTGCCATCGTGATGAACACATCAACGCTATTCAGAAACCACCAAAAGTATGCAGCAAAGTACTCGCGTTGCAGTGCCGCCAGGATATAGAACACCTGGTAGAGGAGCGTCGACAGCATGAGAAAGGCAAAAAGCTGGTTGGTCCGCGCACGCGGATTACTGAAAAATACAAACAGCCCGCCCGCGGCAATGATAAGTGCCGAGAAGGCGTTCCCGGCTATGGTCACAAATAGCTGATCCGGAATACCAAACATCACGGGTGCGGCGGACCTGTGAGCGTGCGGACTATCGCGACGATATCCGTGGGCATACTGACCGCCTTCACGAAAAAGTGTTTCGCGCCGAGCTCGGCGGCGCGCCGTACGTCTTCAGGCGAAGAAAGGTTAGAGAGAACGACTACCGGAATTTTCTGCGTTGCCATATCGGTTTTCAATCGTCGGAGCACCTCAAACCCCTCAATCTGTGGCAAGAGGAGGTCGAGGAGGATTAGGTTGGGCTGCCACTTGCTGACAGCGGCAAGACCTGCCGCACCGTCTCGTGCCTGGCGCACCTCGTACCCTGCGGCTTTGAGCGCGCGCTCAATAGTATCGGCAAAAAACTTTTCGTCCTCGATGTAGAGGATGCGCGGCGCGGACATGCATTCAGTATAGCGCTAGGAGTAGCGATTCGTCCCCTCGTCTTCACGCTTGTGGACTGCGTCTTCATCGAGTCCCATGTAGTGCCCCACCTCGTGCCAGAGCGTATCCTGTATTACTTGTTCAACTGAGAGTCCGCTCTCGGCGGCTTCAGTCGCAATAGGGCGCATGTAGAGCGTAATCGTATCCGGGAGTGTCATACCGATACCGTAGTCACCGCCGCGCTCTGACTGCGGTACGCCTTGGTAGAGTCCAAGCAACTCTCCATCGTCTTCACCCTCTTCAATAAGTACCGCGACATTCTTCATTTGGCGCGCAAACTTTTCCGGCACCTGTGCGAGTGCGTGTACTACTAACTGCTCAAATTCTTCATACGTCATATGACGAGCATTGAGGACAGACTGCGAGGCGACACGTGTCTAGTTCGTACGGCGTGCTTTGGCGCGATCGTTCTCAGTCAGCTGCTGCTTTCGCAATCGTACGGACGATGGAGTAATTTCGAGGTACTCGTCCTCGCCCATCACCTCAAGCCCTCGTTCAATCGTTAACTCCCATGGCGGCGTGAGCATAATGGCATCATCCGAGCCGGATGCGCGCATGTTCGTGAGCTGTTTGCCCTTTGTGGGATTCACGGTCATTTCTTCACCCTTCGAGGTGTTACCGATCACTTGACCCTCATACACTTCAACCGCGGGGCCGATATAGAGTATGCCGCGATCCTGGAGGTTAAAGAGCGAGAAGCCGAGCGCCTTGCCGCTCGCCATTGAAATCATGGAGCCAGTTGCGCGCTTCTTTATCTCGCCCGCGTACGATCGAAACTCAATGAACCTGCTTGAAAGAATGCCTTCGCCCTTGGTGTCAACGATGAACTGGTTACGGTACCCCAGGAGTCCGCGTGTCGGCCCCTCAAAGGTCATGCGCACCTGATTCTCGTGCATCTTGAGGTCCTTCATCTGAAACGCGCGCTGACCAAGGCGTTCAATGATCGCCCCCTGAAATTCGCTCGGCACATCGATAATCACCTCTTCAAACGGCTCGAGCTTTTGCCCTGCTTCTTCTTTAATAATGACCTGCGGCTGTGACACCTGCATTTCATAGCCCTCGCGGCGCATGTTCTCTAACAAGATTGAAACATGGAGCTCGCCGCGGCCATACACGCGGAAGACGTCCGACGCACCAAAATCTACGCGGAGCCCGACATTGACCTCAAGTTCTTTCTCAAGACGCTCGCGAATCTGGCGATTGGTGACGTACTTACCCTCGCGTCCAGCAAACGGCGAGTTGTTCACTAAGAAGTTAAGCGCAATCGTTGGCTCATCAACGTGAATCGACGGGAGCGAAGGCGCAGACTCATCGGTAGTGACAGTCTCACCGATGTAAATGTCAGGAAGTCCCGCAAGCATTACGATGTCTCCCGCTTCTGCCGAGGCGGTTTCTACGCGCTCGAGCCCGGTAAAGCTGAAAATTTTTACTGTGCGTCCAGTGCGCGTCGGAGCGCCCTCCTTCTTGATAAAGACATTTTGGTTCGGCGTGAGCACTCCTTCGTATACGCGTCCGACTGCCAAGCGACCGAGGAAGTTATCGTACCCGAGGTTAAACGGCTGAAAGCGGAGCGCAGTACCCTCTCTTGAAGGTAGCGCCGCAGGTACGTGCTCGAGTACCGTGTCGAGAAGCGGTGTCATATCAGCTCGTGGGTCATCGAGCTTTTTCATAGCCACGCCCTCACGGCCGATCGCATACACTATTGGAAAATTGAATTGATCATCATTCGCGCCGAGCTCAAGAAAGAGTTCGTGCACCGCGTCTACAGTCTGCGCTGGGTTTGCGGCGGGCTTGTCTATCTTATTAATCACGACAATAGGTTGTAGCCCCAGCTCGAGTGACTTTTTAAGCACAAAGCGAGTCTGTGGCATCGGTCCTTCCTGCGCGTCGACGACGAGTAGAACCGAGTCGATAGAGCGCAAGACGCGCTCCACCTCGCTTCCGAAGTCTGCGTGACCCGGTGTGTCTACGATGTTAATCTTTGTACCCTTGTACTGAATCGAAGCATTTTTAGCGTAAATAGTGATACCGCGCTCCTGCTCGAGCTTGTTCGAGTCCATCGAGACCCCCTCCTTCGCAGCGCCAGTCTGACGGAGTATCGCGTCGGTCATGGTCGTTTTCCCATGGTCGACGTGCGCGATGATTGCTATGTTTCTGATTTCCATAATAAAAAACCGCCCGAAGGCTACATTAATTATAGCATAATTTGATTAAATCGCTACAGCACGGATAAGGAGGAAGTGTGGGAACTCGGACTCGTAGCCTTTGCTGCCGGAGTAGATCTCTGAAAGGTCGGCTATGGCGAAGCCTGCATCGCGGAGCGCGGAGGCATAAGACGCAAGCGGTCGGTGGTAAAAAAAGCTCGTCACCTCGCCTTGACCCGTGCGCTGCGGGAGCGGAATGGTCACCTCAGTTTTATAGCGGTCGACACGGCGGAACGTCAGTTTTCGTCCCTCGTCCTTCCCCCACCCAGACTGGCGAGGAATGCGGAATGCAGGATGAATCATAAAAATAACGAGCTCACCTCCCTGCCGTAACAGTTTAGCGGCGTTAGAGAAAGCACTGCGGTGATTATCAATATCTTGAATTGAAAACATAAAGACTGCTCGATCGAACTTTTCTTTTTCAGGAATTTCTATCCCGTTCGGCCGGGCCACATCGGCGACATAAAAGCGCGCCGTACCGCCGCGTTTCTTTGCCTCGCGGATCATCGCGGGCGACTTGTCGACACCGACATAGGAGTGTCCCGCGCCTTCAACCGCTTCGCGGAGCGCACCAAAGCCGCACCCTAGCTCTATGACGCGAAGCGCGCCCCTGCGGGGGTGCGCTTCGAGCGCACGCATAACTTCAGGAATCGCGTACTGCTTATGAAAGGTGGAACCGCCGCGAGCCCAGCCGGCATACCACGGTGCCATCTCATCCCAACCAGTTTTGTGCGTCTTCCGCAGAGCGTGCCCCCTCATAGGGGTATCATAGCAAATTAGTCGTTACATGGCGCCCCTGGATCGTGCATGCCGCCACAATTCGGGCACTCCCCCGTGGCACACACTTCAACTGGCGTCGGTACTATTTGTTCGAAACGCATACAGAGTATAGATAAAATTTTGTAAAAATCGACCTCCAAAAAAACAAAATCCCTTCCGTTTGGAAGGGGCTTGTGAGTTCTTGGCGTTATGTCGTTGACTAACGCGTCACACAAGCCCCCTCCGTGAGGGTAATTGCAGCAAAGGCAATCTGAGCTCGTGTGCCGTGTGTAACCGACATGCAGGTGATGATAGCAAGAAATTATTTTTCTAGTCAACGCATCAGTTGTGGATTATACTTTCTACATGGACATACGCATTCCGCGCGATGAAGAAGAGCGGCTCCGCGCACATCTTGCCGCACGCACCGATGCTGAGGCGCGCCGTATAGAGCGCTACCTAGCAATGCCCGACCTCTCTCGCACACCCGGATCTCCGTTATATGAAATCGTATCGCGCGTTTCGAGCGCACCGGTATTCAAACATTTTGACATCATTACCATTCCTGAAATCGTTCCGACTGACGTTTCCTTTGACTTGTTTGACTTCCCTCCGAACCATCCCGCGCGTTCGTCCTCAGACACATATTACATCGATGAAAAAAATATTTTACGCACACACGACACAGTATTTTGGTACTACTATCTGAACGACCCAGCCGTTAAGGAGCGCATCGCGCGCGGCGAGGCTATGGGAGCACTCTGCTACGGAAAGGTGTACCGCAAGGATGAGGTAGACAGTCGCCACATGAACGTCTTCCATCAGTTTGGCGGTTGGTACATCGCGCCTACGAGTACTGCTGTCGAGCCAGCTGATCTCCATAACGCACTCGGAGAGATCGTGCATGCGGTGTTTGGCCCAAGCATGCAGTATCGCATCAATCCAGATACTTTCCCGTACACGGACCCATCATACGAGGTCGAGCTTTATGTAAAAGGCACCGCGGCAGAGGGTCCAGCTCGCGGCGACTGGCTCGAGATTGTCGGGTCGGGTATGCCCAAAATGACGGTTCTCAAAAAAATGGGAGTTGAGGGATACCATGGCTGGGCGTTCGGATTCGGTCTTGAGCGACTGGCTATCGCATCGATGGCCCTGCCGGACATTCGCCTCTTATGGTCTGACGACGCACGAATAAAAAAACAGCTCGTACTCGGTCACGCATTTAAGGATGTTTCAAAGTTCCCTCCAGCCGTTCGCGACATCTCGTTTGTGGTACCGAAAACATTTGTACCGAACGACTACTTCGACACCGTGCGCGAAATCGCCGGAGACTTGGTCGAAGAAGTGGCACTCATCGACAAGTATGAAAACGATTCGAAGTTTGGCGCTGACAAAATGAGCTACGCCTATCGCATTACGTACCGTTCCATCGAGCGAACACTTACCGGTGACGAAGTCGAGACGCTCCACAAAAAAATTGAAGCCGCAACGGTCTCAGAATTCGGCGCCTCGATCCGCTAGAATCGAGAGCGCTTCTCTGCTACAATCACTGCCATGACCGAGGCGGCGCTCTACGTCACGTTGTTTCTTGCGCTGTATTTTCAGACCTTCGCGCTCCTGACGTTTTTATCGAAAGATGCTCGTCAGCGCCGTACAAAAGTACGCCTAGAGAGCGACTTTCCGCGTGTTGCAGTCATCGTTCCCTGCTGGAATGAAGAAACGACCATTCGCGGCACAGTCGAGTCACTCCTCGCGCTCGACTACCCGAGGGAGAAGCTCGAACTCATTTTGGTAAATGACGGATCGACCGACAACACTGCCCGCGTGCTCAATGAGTACCGCGCACACCCAATGATCAGCGTGATCCATAAACAAAACGGCGGTAAGCACTCCGCGGTGAACCTCGGCGCGGCCCGCACCAGAGCAGAGTTTATCGGCTGCCTTGATGCCGACTCGTTTGTGCACCCGGGAGCTCTGAAAGAGGTGCTGGCGCACTTTGATGACCCGCGAGTCGCATCAGTCACGGCGTCTATGACCGTGCATGAGCCACGTACTATTCTTGAGCGTATGCAGTACGCCGAGTACCTCGCGGGAGTTGCATTACGGCACATCCTCGCGACGGTAAACGGTCTGTACGTCACGCCTGGTCCATTCTCGTTTTACCGCGCATCCATCATTCGGAAACTTGGTGGGTTCCGTCACGGTCACCAAACCGAAGACATGGAAATGGCAATGCGTCTCCAGCGTCATGGCTATCGTATTGAAAACGCTCCGCGCGCGCAGGTATTCACCAAGGCACCAAAAACTGTGTGGAAGCTGGTCAAACAGCGTACGCGTTGGACCTCCGGCTTTATCAGAAACGCGTACGACTACCGCGACCTCATGTTCAATCATAACTATGGCGTCCTCGGACTCCTCGTACTGCCGCTCGGTGTTCTTGCGCTCATTTCAGCAATGGGACTCACTGTACTCGCAATCACTGATACCTCGCGCATGGTCGCGACAGCGCTCCGCACGCAGGGCGATGTCCCATGGTCATTCGCGTTTTCCGCGCCACGCATGGATTGGTTTTACGCCCCTATAACGGAAGCTCTTGTTCTTTCTATTGTCGGTATTGCGACAGTGACCGCAATTATGTACATTGGCAAAGCGATTTCGGGTGCCCAAAAGCCGATCGCGCAAGATATTCTCTGGTATTTGGCATGCTACTCGCTCGTCGCGCCGATCTGGGTCTTCAGGTCAGCTGCCTACGTTGCGCTCGGCGTCCGGAATGCCTGGCGCTAATATGACACCATTTCAAAACGCTCTCGCTGCCCTCGGTATTACCGTAGCCCTGTTTGGTACGGTCGTCTTCGCCGTAGACTACCTGAATGAGCAGCGCATTGCTGAACTCAGCCGAATCGAGGACACTATCACCATCGACACACTCTCTCTTGAAACGCAGTTCGACCTCCTTGCAGAGGCGCCGTGCCGAGAGGTTTCCGAAGGTAGCGTGCTCTCTGGAGAGCTGAACGATCTCGCCGCCCGGCTATCCTATGCAGAGGAGCGACTAGGCGCAGACAACGAAGAAGTCACTAAACTAAAAGAGCGCTATACCCTTCTTGAAATAAAAGACTACCTCTTGATGAAGCGTCTTGCCAAGGAGTGTACAAACCTGAAGCCAGTCTTCGTGCTCTACTTTTACTCAAACAAGGGCGACTGCCCCGGTTGCGCCGAGGCGGGCTATGCACTCTCGTACCTGAGAGAAAAATATCCTGAACTCCGCGTGTACGCCTTCGACTACAACCTCGACCTAGGAGCACTCAAAACGCTCCGCTCGGTGCTTCGCATCACGGAACCCCTTCCTGCCTTTGTGATCAATGGTAAGAACTACAGCGGTATCACCTCACTAGGAGATCTTGAACCGCTCTTGCCGACAGATCTCCTCGCTACCTCGACAGACGCACGACGTCGCTAGCGCAGTGACATTAAAAACGGTATAGTAGCTGAACGTTGTCGTAGCTACTGCCACGGCATCGTACGCCGCCTTAGCTCAGTTGGTAGAGCAACTCACTTGTAATGAGTAGGTCCCCAGTTCGAATCTGGGAGGCGGCTCCAGACAAATAAAAATAAAAAAGACCTGATCTACGATCGGCCTTCCCTCGCTCGCTCCGTGTAAGCAATGCTTGCTCCGTTCACTCTCTCGGAAGACCTGATCTACGATCGGCCTTCCCTCGCTCGCTCCGTGTAAGCAATGCTTGCTCCGTTCACTCTCTCGGAAGACCTGATCTACGATCGGCCTTCCCTCGCTCGCTCCGGAGTTATCGTTTTGAGGAATTCTGACACTGGAGCGGCTCCCGTCCGCGGCGCTGAAATCCGGAGTTTGTACGAGAGCTTCGCAAGAGGGCGCTCAATAGCCCGAATCGCTTCTACCGCACCGTGAATAGAAAGATGTGTCACATCGTGCGCGATGGCGCCAAGGTACGCACGCCATGAGAGTGGAACACCGCCAAGCACAAGGCGTGGCACGAATGCCGTCACACGTGCGTCGAGTCGTGCGCGCTCAGATTCAAAAAAACGGGCTCCGCGCGCTAGTTCCAAACGCCGCACGTACGCAAACGCGAGCATCAGTGATGCCGCGACAAGCATGACGCTGAGGGGCAAAAGCATACGCTACTTGGTCGCGTAGCGCTTGAACTCTCCCACGTCAACGCGCTCTCCGAACTTCTGCACGGCGTCGTCTATGAGCTGGCGCACGGTACGCGTATCATCTTTTATGAACGGCTGCTCCATAAGCACTACGTTCTTGAGGTACGAGTCTACCTTACCGTTTAAAATAGTCTCTCTCAGGCTCTCTGGCTTTCCTTCCACCTCTTTCGTGTAGAGCGACTTAATTTGTTCAAGCTTTTCTGCCGGAATGTCGGCGCGAGACTTGTACTCTGGGTTTGTCGCTGCGACTTGGAGCGCGATATCGTATGCAAGCTTTGCAAAGTCCTCGTGCTTTGACACAAAGTCAGTCTCTGAGAGAAGCTCCACGACGGATGCTATTTTCTTGTTTGCGTGCGTGTAGGTAGCAAGCGTGCCAGACCCAAGCTCGCGGTCGCCTTTTTTATCCGCGATTGCCGATCCTTTTTTTCGAAGAATGAGGAGCGCTTTTTCCATGTCACCGCCCGCCTCTTCAAGGGCGGCTTTGCACTGCATGACGGAAATGCCCGTCCGCTCGCGGAGCTCCTTCACCGTGTCAGATGAAATCATACTGTTGTAGTATACTACGCTGCCGCTCCTCGTCCTGCCTCGTACGCGCGCGCGACCTCCGCAAGGAAGTAGCGAACACTCTCCTGTGATGCGTCATTGCCGACCACTGGGTGCGAGACAACGCTCAAGTCGCAGTCAGAGTTCATTATGCCGATAACTGGGATGCCGAGCTTTTTCGCTTCGAGTACGGCGTTCTCCTCGCGCTTCGTATCAACGACCACAAGCGCGTCCGGGAGGCGATCCATGCTCACGAGTCCTGTAAAGTTTTCTTCAAGACGCGCGATTTCGCGGTCAATCATGAGGCGCTCTTTCTTCGTGTACTTTTTCGCGGACACGCCTGACTCGCGCTCGTCGGTGAGCTCCTTCATGCGGTTCATGCGCTTCTTAATTTCAGTGAAGTTTGAGAGCGTTCCGCCAAGCCAGCGGCCCGCGACAAACGGCATAGCAACCGAGGCTGCTGCCTCTCGAACGATAGATTGCATCTCCGGCTTGCCCGAGACAAAGAGGAGCATCTTACCCTGGCGGCCCAGTACCTCTACAAACGAGAGTACGTCAGAGAGCATTCCGCTCGTCTTCGTGAGATCGAGGATATCTGTCTTATTCTTGGTGCCGTAAACCAAGTGCTTCATCGTAGCGTGACGGCGACTGCGCGAGTACCCGAAATGTGCCCCTACCTTAAACAGGGCTTCGACGAGTGGGTTCTGTGCTTGAGACATAGGCCGCACTGTAGCACATCACTCATCCTCAGGCAACGCCGCCCCGATGCCTCCGGCCTCAGCCGCCTTCTCCTTGAGGGTTTTGATCACTTCATCAAGATCTCCATCCATAATCCCAGGCAAATTGTGCCAGGATTCCTTAATCCTGTGGTCAGTGAGCCGATCTTGCGGAAAGTTGTATGTTCGTATCTTTTCAGACCGATCTCCCGTCCCAATCTGAGACTTCCGCGCCTCGGCGTGCTCGCGTGCGGCTTTTTCCTCCTCTAAATTTTCGAGCTTCGCCGCAAGAATCTGCATTGCTTTCTCTCGGTTAGCAGCCTGCGAGCGCTCCGACTGCGACCTCACCTCAAGTCCGGTCGGGCGGTGTACGAGTCGTACCGCAGTTTCAACCTTGTTAACATTCTGCCCTCCCGCTCCCCCAGAGCGGGAAAATTCCATATCAAGGTCGGCTGGATTTAAGACAAGCTTTGTATGTTTACGAATCGGCAAGATCGCGACTGATGCCGTCGAGGTATGGATGCGTCCGCTTTTTTCAGTGGCCGGTATGCGCTGGACTCGGTGCACGCCAGTTTCAAACTGCAGCGCGTCGTACACTCCCTTGCCTTTGATTTCAAACGAGCGCAAACCATCGAGGAGCTTTACCTCAAAGCCATGCCGCTCCGCGTATCGCACGTACATACGCGCCAACTCTTCAGCAAACAGCGCCGCCTCATCCCCTCCTGCCGCGGCTCGAAACTCCATGACCGCAGCCACTGCCTCACGCTCGCTCTCATTCGCGTCATCAAGAATTTTTGCCATCTGACGCATAAGGTCCCCCTGTGCCGCCTCAAGTGACTGAATCTCCGCGTCAGCAAGCTCTCCGAGCGTTGGGTCAGAGGCTTTAAGCTCGCGCGCGCTACTCAGTTCCGCACCGAGGCGGTCGTACTCGCTCGCGAGGTACTGCGTGCGGTGGTCCTTTCTAAAATCATCAATAGTTGCCATAGAAAAAAGCGCTACCTCAAGTGTAGCGCACCGTTACTTAGCTGAGCCCGTCTTTTTAGACGCGCGAGTCTTGAACCGCTCAACCCGACCTGCGCGGTCTATGGTTACCTTCTTACCAGTATAAAACGGGTGCGATGCGGATGAAATTTCAACAACCACGCGGTCGTACTCTTTCCCATCATCCCAGGTCGCCGTACCGGTCCCTTTAACCGTTGAGCCGATCAAAAACCGGGTACCTGACTCAACATCATCAAAAATGACGGGGCGAAAGTTCTTCGGGTGAATATCTGCCTTCATAGCGAAACGATACCAAAAAACAGGGTCGTGCGCAAGCCCTTACCGCTCCTCGTACCGAGGTGCAAGCTTGACCGATGTAGAGACCGAAACAGTCTGACCACTCTGCATTGAGCGACACGAAAGTGTATAGGTAGTTTCCCCCGGTATCGCCCCCGTCTCTTGACTACCCGACTCGCCTGCTAGGGTCCATGACGCTCCGCGCGACGATGTTAAGCGGCACGAGTTTTTAACAACATCTGCCGCACTCCAGGAGAGCGTTACACTACCCCCTAGGCGCACTGCCGAGCGGCTCGCTGAGAGTGAGAGTGCCGCGGGTACATTACTCTCCTCAGTTGTATCAGTGCCGGATGAGCACGCTGGGTCCTCAGTATCCACAAGACCATTTCCGTTATTATCTATGCCGTCTTGGCATTGAGTCGGTGTTGCGATAGTGACTGCGTACCACGCACCACAATTATTTGCCGTGTTTCCTTCCGGCGTGCCGAGTGGCGTGTTCGCGCAGATGCGGACGCGATGCGCGCCGGGTACGGCGGTCCACGCCTCTGATATGCTCTGCACCGAAGCTTGCGGCGCGAGACCCGTGAGCGTGGGCCCAGTGAGTGTTACGTCAGTTGAGCCGTTCGATCCAATATCAATCTGAAATGCGACAGGAGCAGAACCACTAAACGCGTAGCTTGAGAGGTTTTCCGTAAAGGTGCCCGTGTAGGTAGTGGTTTCCGTTGGCGATACACTGCGGGTGCCCTGAGTCGCAGGCGTCACCGACCCAATGCCGCGATCAATCGTAAAGGTCGCGGCGCCCGGCGCAGACCATGCAAGTGATGCCGACTGGCCTGCGGTGATGATTGACGGAGAGGCAGTCAGGCTGCATTTTGCTCCCTGATTCGGGATAGTGATGGTCGCGCCGCACGTGTCACTGCACGCGGAACGATTAAAACCTGCGAAGAAATTGTAGTTTTTCTGATTCATTCCTCCATATCCGGTTGTGTAAGAGTCTCGCTGAACAAGTGTCGCTCCCGTAAATGCGCGGTATGTGTAGTACGTATTGAAGGGCTGCCCGGTTGGTCCGACGTGTTCGCGCACCTCTACGGAACAGCACCCATTGAGTGGCGTTATTGCCTCGCACGCTGACTGAATTGACTCAGTACCGAACCCGAACCCGACGCCGTCTTGGATATCATTGTCCGAAGCCACTAAGGTTCCTCCGCTACATTGCATTCCACCTTGAAGTGCAACCGACGAGTTCACATCTGTTCCAATACAGCGATTTGAGGTCAGTGCATATGTGTGCACGCCCGCGGCGAGTCGTGTCGGGAATGTGTATGAGCCGCTGAGAGCATACGGCGTGCCCGCGTACCGGCATGAGAGCGTATCGGAAAGATACGGACCCGTGCATCCGGAGAGTGACCGCCAGATTGAGCCGTCATAGGATAGGTTTGAGGAACTTCCGCAGGTACTCCAGTTTCTTGCCCCCCACGTGTACGCTGTCGCATCGGCTCGTCCTGTAATAAGCGCACACACGCGATCAAGCGTTGTCTGTGTTGCCGATGCTGACCGCGTACCCTTCACTGTTTCAGGAAAACTAATGCCACCATTTGTTTGCATGTCCTGCTTCACCGCAGTAGATGAAAAGAACCCGCTTTCGCCCGGACTTACAATAACCTGATTACTACTTCCGGACGCGGGAATGGTCGGAGAACCGCTCGTGAGCGGTCGAACAGATGACACGACTGTTGCACCGGAGGTTGACCATCGCACCTCCTGTTCACTCAACGTGATTGAGCATCCGCCCTGTGCCGCTAACGCCACTGTCGCTTGGCACTGACCGCCTGCGGCGAACGCCGGTGGCTCATTGGTAATTGTTCCGAAAAAGCGCACCTGCTTACCGCCGACTAGCTCGCCGCTTTCTACACCCGTAGCGCCGCCCACCAGGTCAAAGCCAGTTACGGTAAACGAGTAGTCCGGTCCGCAGTTATTGTTTTCATTTATTTCCGAGAGCTGAGAAGTCGGACTATCAGCGCACATGCGCACGCGGTGCGAACCAAGCGGTACCGGCGACCACACGGGTGATGTCACTCCCGCGACTCCTCCGTATGGAACATCGTACTGCGTGCCCGTCACGGAACGCCACGTCCCCGCAAAGCATGTACTCCCACTCGGGCATGTGCTCGTTGTTGGATTACTGTAGACAGAAACACCTATTGTGTAAGAACCGAGTGACAATGCATCAGCAATGCTAGCAACAAGGCGATTCGTGGCCACTAAGTTAGTACCTCCGCCGCCTCCGCCTCCTCCTCCGCCGCCTCCGCCTCCTCCGCCGCCTCCGCCGCTGGAGTCCGTACTATAGATAACCGATGCTCCACAACATTGCCCCGGGGAGGAGAGCTGGGTACACAGTGTCCGTACAGTTGAATCCAAGTCACCAGCTCCAAAGAGAGTGAATGACTCTGTACGCAAGAGCGAGCCGGTCGTACACGTTCTACCATACTCAAGCTGAAGCTCAGTGCCCGTCGAGCCTCCCGTATCGAGCAGAACATCATAGCTACCATCCGCGCCTATGTCGACTTGAAAGCGATTACTAAATACTTTCGAAATAGAGTTGTTTCCTATATTTTGCACATTCGCGCTAAAGCGTATTTCACCAAGCGGAAGTAGAACACCGAGAATAGACGGGAGCGATGCGGTCACATCTGTACTCACGCCTTCTTGTACGATCACGCCACAACCGCTTCCCGAGCAGATACATGACGATTGCTGGCACGGATCCCCGGTACACGCCGCGGCAATACTCGCACTACCCGACTGCACCGTAAGCGTTGCTACCTTCTCACCAGTCGTTGTATAGGTTTTTGCCACTGTTGCCTGAGTCCCATACACATCGTCGGTCCCACTCCATGAGTATGTATATGAGCCCGATCCACCACTCACCGCAGATGTCCACGACACTGACTGCCCAACCGTAACAGGATTTGGACTCGCACTGCAGGAGACGGTGAACACATTCACCGTAACAGTGCGTGACGCGGTGGCAGTACCGCCCGCACCCGAGCATGAAATAGAGTAGGTCTTAGTAGCAGTCGGCGAAATAGTTACGGAACCTGTAGTTGCCCCACCAGTAGAAAAGTTGGTACCGGTGCAGCTTGTTGCGTTTGTCGAAGACCACGTAAGAATTGTGTTTTGACCCGATGACACACTGGTCGGATTCGCTGCAAGCGATGCCGTGACCGCTGGTCCGTATGAGATGAGTGTTGCGTCAAACGATGTTGTGGAGCAACGCGGCTCGGCTCCTCCAGTGCAACTTTGTCCGCCAGCATTTGGCGCAGTGGTCTGTGTACCGGTAAACGCGGAGCAGGTAAACGATGTGCTGAAGTCATCGGTATATGTTCGCGTTGTGCAGCAGCTTGCATTCTGCGATGTGCAGTACGAAACACATGAGTTCGTCGTATACGCTGCACTACCCACAAGCGTGCCGCCCGTACACATGCTATCGCTTACTTCTTGTGTGCTGTATGCCGCCGATACCGTCACGGTCACACTTGCAGTTTGGGTTCCACCAGGACCCGTACAGCTTACGGTATATGTTGTTGTCGAACTCGGTGACACACTTTGAGTACCCGAGACCTGGTTGCCAGTAGAGAAGCCAGTTCCAGTGCAGCTCGTTGCGTTAGCAGAACCCCACGTGAGCGTCACAGACTGTCCTCCAGTGATCGAGGTTGCCGATGCGGTCAACGAGGCGGTCGGTTGCGCCGGAGCACTTGCGGTAATTGCGCTCCAAGCGCCGCAATTGTTGTTTTCATTTGATTCAACTACGGATCCTGCGGAGCTTGCGGAACTTTTATCCGCGCACGCGCGAACGTACCAAACCTGCGCGGACGGAAATGTGTACGAGAATGATGCCGTCGCCGATCCATTTGCGGCGAGTGCCGCAATCGTCATGGTGCCAATATCAGTCGCGCTCGCGCCCGCGGCAGAGGTGCCGCGCTGAAAAAGTACTGTTGCGCTTGGGCTTGCCGCAGTCCCAATGTTGGAAATCGTGGCCGACAGCGCTACGGGTGATCCTACTGTTGCAGCGCTCGGAGAGACGCCCCCCGCGGTAAGGTCAGGTTGAGGCGATGCGTATGTTAATAGATAGGCGGTGTAGTTTAAGCGCGCTGTATTAGAAACTGCGGTTGTCTGGGTTGTAGTACGTGCGGTGCAGGTCGATGAAACATACGATCCTTCAATATCATATGAGCTGAGCACACCACAGCACGTGGCAGAGAGCGCACCGCAGTACGGTACACACTCGGATGGGTCGTATACAGTAGTCTGACCGACAAGCGGAGCTGTCGAGAGACACCGAGCCCCGTCTTGAACTGACGCAATCGTATACGCGCTCGCAGAGCTAGCGATGAGGAATGTGGCTACAGCGACAGCAACTATTCCTAATACTTTACTCATATCGCCACGCATGAAGTTCAATAAATCCAGGGGCTTCGCCGACAACTCGCTCTGCCCCGCTCACGAGGTCGACTAGGGTGAGGGTCGTGGTCTCAAGATCGCCGTACGCGCTCAGAAGGTACCTCCCGTCAGGAGAAAAGACAAGACTGTGAGACGCAAATGACGGCGTCAGAAGTATAGGGACAAAAAAACCATTTTCATTTCTGAATACCTGCAGTGAACGGTCTGCGGAGGCAACCCAGGCGACTCGTTGCCCGTCTTGCGAGACAGTGAAGGGTGTTGTTTCGGTAACAGGTACCGGACTTTCAACAAGGACGACAGGCGGCGTATCCGCGTATGAGAGCAGAAGAATACCTTTTTCTGTAAGCGCAATCGTGCGCTGCGTACCGGTTGGGAATGCGTTAAATCCCGTACCCACATCAAGTCGATCGCCGTGCGTAACGGCGCGCGAGACAACCCACGTCCCAGATGCTGACTGCGTTGCAAATGCGATACTGCGCCCATCTTTTGACCACTGCGGCGCTTTCACAACCCCATCGGAGAGCAGCACCTCCGTTCTTCTTCCACGCTGAAGCACCGCAAGCGCTACTCCCCCCGGCATGCGCTCGACCTGTGCTAATGTATCGGGCTCCGTAGAGGGTACCGCCGCGAGCACACGCGGCTCGGGGCGCAGCAAAAGCTCAGCGCCAAGTGGTGAAAGTGTTAGTTCTCCAGCTCTAACCGCCCCATCTGTGGCGATCTGCGAAATCGCAACCGCTCCGCGCAGAGGGCCAATGAAAAAAATAATGATGCTCGCGAGCGAAGCAAATCCTAAAACAATAGCGCCGCCCAAGACTACGCTGCGGTCCATGCGCGTATTGTAACACTTGCACTACTCTCGTTTTTAGATTTCCTCAAATGATGGTGCGATCCTGCAGTCGACTGCTTTAGACACCACGCGTCCATCAAGCGCGGTGCACGAGAGCGTATAGCGAGCAGTTTGTGCAAGTCCTGGTGTAACAACTACAGACGTTGCGATATTTCCATTAACGGCGGGGATAGTACGGGTGAGGCCGGTTCCTTGTAGAGAGCATGAGCGCACCGCACGCGCCGCAAATGTAATAGAGCATTGCTCATTCTTTTTAATCAGTGGTGGGTTGATAGTGAGGACGAGCTCTGCAGGTGGCGCCGCCTCAAGTGTATCAGCAAGCGACTCGCAGAACGGGTCATCCGGCCAATCGGCAAGTCCGTCACCATTGTTATCGACGCCATCTGCGCACTGCGCGAGAGCGGTCGCTGCGCTTCCCTCAGACATGTCAGTTTCTGACGTACACCCTGGGTCTAACCTGTCGACGAGTCCGTCGCTGTCATTGTCTACGCCATCCGCGCACTGCGCTGGCGCAATACGTACCTGGGTATCGCACGAAACCGTACGAGAAAGCCCGGTAGTCACCCCTCCGCCGATGCACTGCGTACCTACAATTCCCGCCACTGAGCTACATGAGTACTCTCTCAAACATTTTCTACCGACAGAGTACTTGGGCTCTGTCGGTGAGGGTGAACCTCCACGAAAGACTGTAATAGACCAGAATGAATTGGGCGGATATCCAGCACCCAGCGGATTACCGGACTCCTGTACCCACTGGCAGCAGTCTCCGTTTCGTGCCCCCGCCTCAATACATTTATCCACAAAGTAATTTGGCGGCTGGAGGCCGAGCTGCACAGCATCTTCCATTTCGGCAATTCTTCCGACTTGCGTTCCGCCTGAACAGCTCTGTCCCCCAACATCTATTTTAGGCACTGCCGTTTGTCCTGCCGGACATTGCCCGGGCTCGACTGCGCTTGCGTACCGTGCACCACCAATCATCGCCGCAACCTGTAGCACTCGGTCAAGCAACGACACCTGTGCAGAGGGTACAACACTTACAGTAAGTGATGCGCTTTTAAGACCCTCAGTACGGTACTGGGTGAGCGTTTGACGGTCCGTACCTGAAAGGCCGTCAGTGCCCGTCCACTGATATGAGTAGGTGCCCTGCGGGCCAGACACTGCTGCCACCCACAGCACACTTTCACCTATCGATGCTCTTGATGGGTACGCACTGCACGAGACCGACAAGCTCGGACTTGGAACAATCACGACCACTGTGGTTTTCGAGGACGCAACACCTCCTGGACTCGTACACGTGACTGAATACGTTGTATCAACTTGCGGAGCTACAAGTGCAGATCCCCGTGGCGCATTGCCAGTAGAAAAATTAGTGCCCGTGCAATTCGTCGCATTTGAATTCCACGTAAGTAGCGTTGAACTCCCAACAAGAACCTGCTGCGGATTTGCAACAATCGACGCAGTGATTGCCGAGCTTGAAAGTCCCGCAAGGTATTTCCCCTGCTCTCCCGGAAGAGTACCTGATGGTCGATCTGTTGCCGAGTAAGGCGGAAAGCCGCTTGCAAGCGTTCCGCCAGCATAGATAGTGTAGTCAAAAATGGTGTAGCTCTGCGATGGTGTAACTGAAGCCGCATTTGTTCGCACATGCACAGAGCAACAGCCGCCCGGCGGTGTTTGAGCTCCGCATTCTGCTTGTGCTACTGCCTGCGCTCCATTGAAGATAGCAAATCCACCTCCGTCTTGGAGATCGGAAAAAGCCGCGACAAGAGTACCTCCGGTGCACTGGGATGCATCAGTAAGAGTCATCGCAAAAGCGGGCGCCGCGAACGTGAACATCATGAGCGAGAGCGCAAGTGAGTACCTCATAGCTACGGAAGTAAAGTTACTAATCCAGTAAATGTCGCAATCGTCGTTGGCTCTCGGCCTACGTCGATCCGATACACGGTAGTCGCATTTGCGTCTATAACGGCGGCAAGCAACGTACCAGTCTGTTCAGTAAATGCGAGTGAACTTGGCCGAATTTCAGGAATGACGGCAACCGGCTGGTAGGCACCGTTCTGATCTGCAAAGATCTGGAGCGAACCGTCGGCCGGATTCCTCCAGGCGATGCGGGCACCCTCTTGCCAAACTGCAAACGGCGTCCGAGGATTGGCGGGGACGGCAGATGCAAGGAGGAGTGTAAGCGGTCCTGTACTCGATCCGACACGCTTCACAAGCCCCATCGGAGCAATGCTAACGACTGAACCGTCGCTCAGACGGACAAACGTCAACAGCTCATCTTGCGCCGCGGTGGTATCAGGCGTAATGGCACCCGATTGCGTATCAATCGTGAAAACTGCTGCACCAGCTTCCGTTCGCTGTATGAGACGTGCGCTTTCGCTGCTTGGTCGAACTGAGGAGAGTGTTACCGCCGCAGTCACCACCGCAAGTGTAATAAGATAAAACAGAGCGTTTCCCCACATGCGCGCACGAGGAGAATGAGAAAGAATAGTCATTACTCAAAGCGTACCACGGCACACACCAGTGATTTTAATTTTCCACGGATGTTAGTTGTCTCGCAAGAACTCTATATTATTTTGAAACGCTTCGCGCTTTTTTATAACCGAATCGCCGTAGGTATAGTTGATGGGGCGTCGTGAATCGCACGCTCGCCCTGAGTAGTACCTACATGCGGCATTGCGTTCAGCAGTGTACGTCCCTCCGGCGGCACCCACATCCGCCAAGTACAGTGCGGTAGCCATGATTGCCTGTTCCGCGTCCCAGGGATTGGCCGCGCTGAGCCCAAGGGCAACTTTAATACGTTCTTCATAAAGGACCCATGTAGACGGAATGAATTGTGACGGCCCCATCGCTCCACCAAATCCACGGCTCGCGGTATACCGCGCGCCAAGCGGGCACGAGACTGGCGTTGTTGCCCAGGCCATGCCAAGCGCGGCAGTTATTCGCTCAAACGGTTGTGTGTCGCGTGGAGACTTCATCACTTGTTCGAATCGTCGCCCTGTATTTTTCCCAACCCCATCACCGCTCGCGAGATCCGTGACGAGGCACGAACCTACGTTCTTGCCTAGATCTGACTCTTGGGAAAGGATGGCGAGAACGAGCGCTGCGCGTACGCCTGTTTTTTGCTCAGCGGTCACAGCGTGCCTCAGTGCTGTGCCGAATGAAATACCTTCCGCGTCACGGAGCGGGAACAATGCACTTCGTATCTCTTCTGCCTTGCGCTGGCGCTCTGCAAGCACTGACGCGTATGCTCGCTCTTGGTTTTGCGTAATAGATAAAAGCTTCTTCTTCTCTTCCTGATTTGTTGCGATCTGGGAACGCGTCTGCTCGACATCGTATCGAGCGTCGATTTCAAGATTTCTTTTTTCAGCGAGCGCGGCTTTCTCACTCTCAGTAAGCTCTTTAACCGTGCGTACCTCTACAAATTTCTTTTCAAGATCGCGCCTTACTACAGCGATTCGCTCAATGTCGCCATACAGATCCGTGAACGAGTCCGAGCCAAGCAAGAACTCCGCAAAGGTGCGATCATCGATTTCTCGTTGAAGCCTCAGCAGTTCCGCTAGTGACACTCGCCCGCGCGCTAATGTATCTTCATACTCAGAAATCTTTTCAGTTTTCTCTGCAATCTCATCAGACAGACGGGTTATCGTTACCGATCGCTGGCGCAACTCCGCTTCGGCTTTCTTGATAAGCGCATTGAGCCCCGTAACATCGCCCTGCAGGGTGCGTTTTTTCTCCCGAGTTTCATCAAGAACTTTTTGCCACTCTACTATCTCAGCCTGAATTTTTTCATACTCTGCTTGAAGGCGTACTTTATCAGCCTCGCTCAACATGGCGTGCGCTGGTGGCACCGCGAGAAAAAAAACTAAACATCCGAAAAAAAGACACACAAAAAAGGCCCGCATGGGGCCAGTATACCAAGCGCGTGCGCTATGCGCTTCGGGTTATGCGCCTTGCGCCTCCTCTTCTTCCTTCTTCCCTCGCTCAACAGCGTCACCAATCTGAGACATGTCCACTGTGACGGGCGTTGCTTCGACTTCTTCTTCCTGTGCGAGAGCGGCGATAGCAATAATCTCTTCAGGATCTGCAGCAAGCGTGACGCCTTGCGGCAATACAATATCTCGTGCAAGTATCTGATCGCCGACTGATGCGAGCTTTGAAATATCGACTGAGAGCTCGTGCGGAAGATTCATCGGGTCTGCTTCAACTGCGATTTCATGCATCGTCTTCACAAGGTTCGCACCAGCCTTCACCGCAGCTGACTCACCATCAAACGAAAGCGGTATGTTAACCTCCACTTTTTGACCCTTTACGATAGCGTAGAAATCGGCATGGCGCGGAATGCCTGTTACCGGATCGCGGTCAATGTCGTGAATGAGAACTGGCACTCTAGCACCGTCTACCTGCACCGTCACCACCGTCGACTCGCCAGCAGATTTAAAGACTTTCTGAAACTCACGCTGGTTTACCGAAATAGACATTGGTTCAGCCTTTGGTCCATAGACTACCGCAGGCATCTTACCGGTAGCGCGCAACGCTGAAAGCGCTTTGCCGGTCTCAGTTCGCTTGATGGCCTGAATCTCAATCATGTCGCCCTACTATACCTGACCTCTGCCCTCTTGCCAAGAGGCCTCAGCGGTTTGAACTCAGCTCACACCGTCAGCACAAGGAGCATGTTGGTCGAGCCGGATGCACCGAACTTTGCCCCTGCGGTGACCGCGATACGGTCGCCCGGCTCCGCAATCCCGTACGTGCGCACAAATGCAGGAATCTTGGCGAGAGCAGAGCCAAAATCGGTTATAGGCTCTACTTTAAATGGATACACTCCGCGCACGAGCGCAAGCTTTTCTAGCACAGTATCGTGTGGCGTGAGCGCAATGATCGGGCAGTCGGGCTTGAATCGTGCGACGCGCTGCGCGGTTACGCCGCGCTCGGTGAGGGCAATGATTGCTTTCGCGCCGACATCACGAGCCACATGATAGACCGACTCAGCGATACTGTCTGGTACAGAACTTGGATGTGCGGTTGGACGCTGCATACTATGCTCGATCGTCGATGCAACTCGACACATGGTGGCAACTGCTTCAACCGCATATGTCCCAAGCGCGCTCTCTTCAGAAAGCATTACAGCATCGGCGCCGTCATACACTGCAGTCGCGATGTCTGAGACCTCGGCACGCGTCGGTATTGGCGCATGGATCATCGATTCCAGCATCTGAGTCGCGATAATAACGGGCTTACCCAGCTCATTTGCTTTTTTAATGATTCGTTTTTGGTAGATAGGAACCATCTCCGCAGGCACTTCAATAGCAAGATCGCCGCGTGCGACCATAACACCGTCCGCCTCAGCAAGTATCTCGTCGAGGTTTTCAATCGACTCCATAGTCTCTATTTTCGCAATGACCGGTAGTACACCGCCCGCTTCTCGTATCAACTCTTTAAGTTCTACAACATCTTGAGCGCGTCGAACGAACGAGAGCGCAATATAGTCCGCTCCATGTGACACCGCAAATGTAATATCTGACCGATCTTTGTCAGTGATCGTTTCTATGGAAAGATACGCACCGGGAATATTTACTCCTCGGCGTGACTTCAATTCTCCGCCAACTATGACACGGCAAGTGATGTCGTGACCGTCAATGCGTATGACCTCAAGTCGCTTCTTACCGTCATCAAGCATAATTACGGTACCTGGAGCGACTTCGGATGCCAGACGCTCATAATTCACATATATTCGCGACTCATCTCCGGTGCACGGTACTGTCGTAAGCACAAGCGTCGACTCCGGCACGATAGTAATACGGTCAGTTACATATTCACCCGTTCGTATTTTCGGGCCTGAGAGATCGACAAGAATTGGTACTGGTGCTCCATGTTCATTTTCTGCCTCGCGTATTCGCTGTATGCGGAGCGCATGCTCCTCATGCGATCCGTGACTCATATTGAGTCGCGCTGCGTTCATCCCATGACTCAGCAGAGCACGGAGAGCACGCGGAGACTCACTCGCCGGTCCGATTGTCGCGACGATCTTTGTACGCTTAGCAAACATAGAGCGCTAGGAAGAGATATCAAGATAGCGTGCGGCTTCCGCAAAGGTCAAGCCGTACTTCTTTCCTGGGTTGAAAATGCCCTGCGGGTCAAAAATACGCTTCACGCGACCAAAAAGCTCATACATCTCATGCCCGAACATTTGTTCAACAAATGGCGTACGCACATAGCCGTCATTATGTTCACCGGTTATTGACCCGCGATACTCAAGCACTAGGTCGTAGACCCGCCGCGACAGTGTCTCAATCACGGTACGCATCGTCGGATCCTTCGGATCGATGAGTGGAATAATATGAAAGTTACCGTCACCAACGTGGCCCGCAATGGTATAGAGGAAGCGATATTCACCAAGTATTTTTTCAAGACGTGGCAAAAATTCTGACAGTACCGCAGGCGGCACCACAAAGTCATCAATAAATGGCGCAGTGCGCTTGCCGCGAATCTTTTTTCGTAGGAGATTAAAACTTTCACGACGTATGACCCAGTACTTGCGCGCGGCACGTTCACTCCGCGCGACGCGCACGCTGATATGCGGCACATGCGCTCTGAGGTCGGCTGCTAACTTTTCCGCTTGTGCAACGGCCGCTTCCTGCGTATCAGCCCTGAACTCGGCAAGTAAGACAAGCTTTGGCACGCCACCAAGAAGTGCCATCATAACCTCCGGCAAAAATGATATGCCAATACTGAACAGGTTTGCCTTCATTTGCTGCGCGAATTCAAAAAAGTAGCGGGTCGCCAGCGTAAACGTATGGTCGTCATATGACTCAAATGAGTCAGGCTGATACGCGAGAATGCTCGGTACCAGAGCGCCGAGCGCATGCAAGTCTCGGATAAAAATTACTGCCATCGCGCTGAACGCCTTTGGCTGTACGAGGCGGAATTTGATTTTAGTGAGTATCCCGAGAGTTCCCTGCGCACCCGTCATCAAACGCGCGATATTTGGCGAAGCTGGGTCAAGATCCCAAAGCGCGTACCCGGACGAGTTCTTACGCACTTCGGGTCGATGTGCGGCTATGAGGTCACGATGCTCAGTAAGAAGCGTTGAAAGCTCTAGCGTAAACTCGTCTTTTGTCCCTCGACCGTAGGTCCGTACTGATCCGTCAGCCATGACCGCTTCGACCTCCTCCACATACGCGTCAGTCTTTCCGTACTTGAGATGCTTTTCTCCACCAGCGTTATTTCCGACCATGCCACCTACAGCGCAGATGTAGCGGCTCGCTGTGTAACTCGGTAGTTCGTACCCACGCGCGCGCGTCGCGGCATCAAAATCTTTAAACAAGACGCCTGGCTCCGTTATGGCGTACCCTTCGCCCACTTCAAGTACGCGATTCATGTGCGCCATCACGTCTACAACCACGGACTGCGTCAGCGGCCCTCCCGACATGCACGTACCCGCAGCGCGCGGTGTAAGCGACACTCCCGGATGCGTAGCGGCGTACTTTACGAGAGCGCTTATGTCTGCGGCATCTCGCGGACGCACCACAACTGCGGGCCGTACGCGATAGAGTGAGGCGTCAGTACTGTACGCTGTAAGCGTTGCGTCGTCAGACAGTACCTCTCCTCGCACAAGAGCGGCGAGATCATCATGGAGACTCATATGCATATAGTAGCATCGCGGTATACTGCCTCTATGAGCACTCTTGATTTTATTGCTGTGGGAGACACGGTCGTCGACGACTTTATAAAATTGCGCGATGCGCGCGTACACTGCCGCATTGCTGACGAGGACTGTGAAATCTGCATGCGATTTGGTGACAAAGTACCGTTCGAGTCGTCAACAATTCTCTACGGAGTGGGTAATGCCGCAAATGCCGCCGTGGCTGCGCAGCGGCTCGGGCTGTCCGCGGGACTGGTAACAAATATGGGCGCTGACGCGCATGGAGACGCGATACTTAAAGCGCACCGCTCAGCCGGCTTAGACACCTCATTCGAAGTGCAGCACGAGGGCGCGCCGACAAACTACCACTACGTGCTCTGGTATGAGGACGAACGCACCATCCTCATCAATCATCACCGGTACCCGTATGTATTCCCCGATTCATTGCCTGAACCGCGCATTCTCTATTTTTCTTCCATCGCACCAGGCACGGAGTCATACCATGATGCGGTCGCCGCCTACCTTGAACGCTATCCGAACATTTTCTTCTGCTTTCAGCCGGGTACATTTCAGATCTCGCTCGGCCCTACGCGACTCGCCGTGCTGTACCGCCGTGCTAACCTCTGTGTTGTAAATAAAGAAGAAGCACAACGCATCCTGGGACTCCCGGATACCGCTGACGATGTTCCCGAACTTCTCCAAAAACTTGCTGCGCTCGGTCCAAAGGTTGTCGTGATATCAGATGACACTCGCGGTGCATACGCTCTCGAAAACGGTAACGTTATCCACCTCCCTATGTATCACGCACCGGAGCCGCCGCGCGAAAAAACTGGCGCGGGGGACGCGTTTACCGCAACAACCTGTGCGCTCTACGCGACTGGTATGCCACTCAAAGACGCGATGCGGCGTGGGATGGTCAACGCATCGTTCGTGGTGCAACGCGTAGGAGCGCAAGAAGGTCTTGCAACACGCGATATGCTCGACGCGGCCCTCGCTCAGCCTACGGATGAGATTCAGTAGTACGGATGTGGCTATGATCGTTTAGCGTCATAAGACGCCACGACCCAAGGTCTCGGTCAACGAGATCTGCGACCGTCACTCCGGTATTTGAAATAAAAAGCTTGTGACGCACTTCGCGAAACGCCGAGGGACTGAATGCTTTTCCGAGTAAAATAATCCCGACGAGGACTCGAATGAAACGCTCATGCGACACGACCACGACCCGCTCGAAACCAGTTCGTGAAAGGTAGTCGAGCACGGTGCGCGCTCGAAGCGTAAACTCCTCAAATGTCTCCTCGTCAGCATACCGCCACCCTGGCGACTCGTAGTGCGCTTCTATAGACGCGAGAATTCGTTCGGAGCGGGGATCGTTTTTCGGCGTTCCGATAAGTTCACTCGGTAGTCGCACCTCTGCAAGATACTCTGACTCCTGCACGAGGAGCTGTTTCACCTTCGCGGAAATAATATCGGCTGTCTGCCGCGCGCGCGGAAATGGCGACGTAAAAATAGAGTCAATCACGAGCTCAGACAGTTTGTCCGCGAGCGCACGCGCTTCTTGAATTCCGTCCGGTGAGAGAAAACCGTCCCGTGACTGACGAACATCAAGCGCGTTTCCCTCAGTCTGTCCATGGCGCACGATGTAGAGCCGCATACGCGTATGTTACCGCACCGCACGGTACGGCTCTCGCGTTCCGCCCTTTGAAAGCACCACCTGCCAGAGCTGGTTTTCTCGCGCGCGGAACGTACCGGCGCATCCCAAGAGGTAGTAGCGCCACATGCGATAGAAACGTTCGCCGTATCGGGGAGCAAGTTGTGCCCACGCGGCGTCAAAGTTTTGCCACCACGCGGTGAGCGTCCGGTCGTAATAGGGTCCAAATGAGTGCCAATCTTCGAGTACAAAAAGACCTTCTAGCGCCCTCCCGATCTGCGCGACAGACGGAAGTACACCGTTTGGGAAGATGTACCGGTCGATCCAAGGATCACCTACCTGCGTACTCGTATTTTGTCCGATCGTGTGCAGTACGAATAATCCGCCCGGCTTCAGTAGGTCATGTGCCTTCTGCATGTAGGTGCGGAAGTTTTTTGCCCCTACGGCTTCAAACATGCCGATCGACACAATGTGGTCATACGAGCCCGTCGTGTCACGATAATCCTCAAGAACTATTTCAACCGGCAGTCCTGCGGTATGTGTACGCGCATAGTCGCACTGCGCACTCGACACACTCGTACCACGTACGGTGGCCCCGTACTTTTCAGCTGCGAGTTTAGCGAACGAGCCGAAGCCGCAACCAATATCTAGCACGCTGTCTCCTGGCTTCAATCCGACTTTTCGCGCCACGAGATCGAGTTTTGCATATTGTGCGTCTGTGAGCGTCTCCGCGTCCGCCCAGTACGCGCAGGTGTATACCATCGACGGCCCGAGCATCGCTTCGTACAAGTCGTTTCCGAGGTCGTAATGCTCGTGCGCCACCTGAAAGGCGCGCGCTCGCGCCTGCATATTGCCGATAAGCGCGCGCCCCAGAGAAAACATGGACCTCATGTCGTATGAGATGCGCGCCTGAAACCGATGACGTGTTAGGCGCTCGAACAACCCCGGCAGATCATCGACATCCCACCAGCCGTCCATATATGACTCGCCCGCCGCGAGCGACCATCCGCCAAGAATACGTTCATAGACACGCTGGTCATGAACGTGCGGATCCCAAGGGTTCGGTCCGTTAAAAGTTATGCCGAGAGGCGCGACGATAGTTGCGAGCGTATCTTTCGCGCGTTGCATAGCGACATGCTACGACCTCTTTAGACAGCGCGCAACCGCATCTTGGATTGCCGTTCGATCAAGACCGTACTCACGATACAGTTCCGCAACGGTACCCGACTGCCCGAACCGATCATGCACCGCAACAAACTCAATAGGCATCGGATGATGCGTCGCGAGGAACTCTGCGACCGCGCTCCCTAACCCTCCCGCGGCCTGGTGCTCTTCAACGGTCACCACTCCGCGGGTAGAGAGTGCGGTTCGATACAAGAGCTCAGCATCGAGTGGCTTTATGGTGTGCATATTAATGACAGTCGTGCGAATGCCGCGCGCTGCAAGCTCTTGTGCCGCGGCGAGCGCTTCTGTAAGCACTGGTCCACAGCCCACAATAGCTATCTGCGGTGCATCGCTCTCCCAGAGCGCATATCCTCGACCAATTTCAAACGGCGTCTCGCGCGTTGTGACGATCGGAGTCTTTTCCCGCGTAAAGCGTAGGTACGTGGGCCGGCCATTCGCCGCCGCGGCAATCGTCGCCTTACGTGCCTCTTCAGCATCGATAGGCTGAATCACGACCATGTTCGGAAGCATGCGCATGAGTCCAATATCCTCAAGTGCCTGGTGCGTAGCGCCATCAGGGCCAACCGAAACGCCTGCATGCATACCGCAAATCTTTACCGGCACATTATTGAGCGCGATCGTCGTGCGTATCTGTTCATTATTCCTGCCAGGGTTGAACGCTGCGTACGAGGTTATGAATGGTATCTTTCCGTACTCGGCAAACCCGGCTCCAACCGCAGCTAAATTTTGCTCCGCAACGCCCAGTTCGATGTAACGCGTTGGAAACTCTTTTTGAAACCATTCAGCGCGCGTACTCTCCGCAAGGTCGGCACACAAGACAACAACGCGCTCATCCGCTTTCCCTGCCTCAACAACCCCCTTGCCGAATCCGTCGCGCGTAGGAGCGCGCGCAATCTGTGGCTCTTCGCGAATACTCAGTTCGTCACGCATATTCTCCTGGTACAGCTGCTCCGCCCGTGCGGACCTGTTTTAAAAACTTTTCTGCTTCCGCCTTGCTCGGGGGCTTACCATGCCAGCGGAAATCAAACTCGATGTCCGGCACACCTTTACCAGGAATCGTATGAGCAATGATCACCGTCGGTTTCTCATACACGGCGCGTGCAGAGTCACACGCGTCGACAATTTCTTCCATGTTGTGCCCGTTAATCTCTAACGTATGCCAACCAAACGCTTCGTACTTGTCGCGGAGCGGTTCTAACGGCATCACATCCTCCGTCATGCCGTTAATTTGAATATTATTCCGATCAATGATCGCGGTCAGATTGCGCAATCGGTTCCTGCCTGCAAAAAGTGCAGCCTCCCAAATATTACCTGCCTGCTGCTCTCCGTCCGACATTATGCAGAACACCCGAAACTTTTTTCGATCCATGCGCGCGGCGTAGGCCTGCCCAGCAGCTTGCGAAAGTCCTGATCCGAGTGGCCCTGACGTCGTCTCAAGTCCTGGTAATCGCTCGCGCTCAGGGTGACCCTGCAGTCTTGAACCGAAAGACCTGAGCGTCAACGCCTCACTGGTCGGAAAGTAACCTGCAAGTGCCATCGCTGCGTACCTCACCGGCGTAATATGGCCATTTGAAAGTATGAGTCTGTCGCGCTCGGACCAGAGTGGCTCTCCGGGGTTGTGATTCAAAATTTTAAAGTACAACGCAGCAAATATATCTGCCATTCCTAACGGTCCAGCAGTGTGCCCGCTCCCTGCAGTCGCCAGCATTGTAATGAGGAGCGCGCGTATGTCCTCCGCGCGAGCAGCAAGGAGTGCCTCATCGTGATCAGTAAGAAGTGGCATTAGAGTAGTGTGAATGACCGGTACGCGCTGAGCGGTGACTCGGCGCGGACAATCGCGGATCCGACGACGAGTCGATCTGCGCCCGCCGCAATAAGTGACCGCGCATTCTCGAGCGTAACACCGCCGTCAATCTGTATCGTAACATCCGGAAATTCACGCCGAACGGCTGAGACGTGCGCGTACACCCGCTGATCAAGCTCTGACCCTTGAACGCCTAAGCGCTGAATACCCATAATCTGTATGTAATCGACGCGCGCAGCATACTCGTACAGTCGCTCGTACGGTGTCTCAAGATCTAGCGCTACGCCAATGGACGCAGTCGCGCCAACTGCGTCCGATAATTCTTTCCAATCGTGACGAGACCGAAGATGAAATACGACGCGATCAACACCAGCAGACACCCACTGATGCACATGCCGCTCCGGGTGATGCACCATAAGGTCCACCTCAAAATCAAATTCCTGCCAGTACGGTAGACCTTGATCTCCTCGCAAAATTTCGGTAAAGCGCGCTCTGTCTCTAGGGTGGTACGGCCATGTGCGCGTACGCACAAACATGCCGTCACAGACATCGAGCTGTACGGCACGCGGTCCACCGTGAAGATGAGCAAGACGCGTTTCAAGCTCCTCAAAGCTATCCGGCAAAATCGCAGGAACAATCTCAACCATCGATTTGTGCGCGTCTTCGTACGTGGCGCTCGTCGGTCGAAGCTGGTGTGGCAATAAAGCGCTGAACCGCATCCCATCCTTCCTCATTCGTTACAAACCCTGCGCCGAGCGAGAGAACATTCGCGTCATTATGTGCCCGAGCGAGGTCCACGAGCTCGAGGCCACCACCGGCGTACACGGCCGCTCGCACGTGAGGCACTCTGTTTGCTACCATCGCTTCTCCTTGACCTGACTTTCCAATAATAATCGCGCATGTCTGAGGCTCTGCCTGAACGCGGAGCGCGGCTGGCCGTACAGTGCGCGGATAGTCGTCGGCAGGGTCATATGTCAGAGGCCCGAGGTCGACCACGTCAATCTGTGCGGCGGTCAACTGCTTGAGTATAAAAGATTTCCGCTCAAATCCCGCGTGATCTGACGCGAGAAAGACGCGCGTAAAAACACTAGGCACAGGTGCGGATGACATGACGGTAGAGCGTTGATACATAACCCCATTCATTATCGTACCAGGCGCACACTTTAACGAGCGTTCCACCAACGACACGCGTCAGCTGAAGATCAGCAATCGCTCCGTACGGCATGCCGACAATGTCTGACGAGACCAACTCCTCATCCGTTGCGGTAAACACACCTTGATACCGATGATCAGCAGCCGCAGTGCGAAGGATGGCATTTACCTCTTCGACACTCGTCGACCGCTTGGCGACGAATGTAACGTCCACAAGGGAGCCGCACGCAACAGGAGCGCGAATAGAAATACCATCAAAGCGTGCGTTGAACGCGGGCAACGCTTGCACAACGGCGAGTGCGGCTCCGGTAGATGTTGGTACCAAGTTTTGAGCGCCGGCCCGATACTCGCGCCGATTGTGTCCCTTTGTCATACCGTCTACTAGGGCCTGCGATGCGGTGTACGCATGAGTTGTTGAAAGGAGTGCATTTTCTACTCCCAATGCTTCATCGAGAATGGCAAGAAGTGGCGCGCCCGCATTTGTCGTACATGAGCCGTTTGACGTAACAAATGATGGCGCGTAAGAGGCCTCATTTACTCCCATGAGAACAGTCGCACCATCTCGGTAGGTTCCGGCGTCTTTCGCGGGAGCGGTAATTACAACACGACGCGCGCCACCTGTGCGATGTACGGACGCCTTTTCAAATGAGTCATAGAAACCGGTCGCCTCAATGACCACATCCACACCGAGCTCCTTCCATGGAATTGCTGCAGCGTCTCGTATCGCTGTAATCTTAGTACTGCGATCCCCCGCAAACAATACGCCATTTTGCACGCGTACCGGAAACGGCGCAGTTCCATAGACCGTGTCGTATTTTAAAAGATAGCCGAGCGACTCCGCATCGGAGAGGTCGTTGATAGCTACAACGCGCATATCGGGCTTATCAAACACATATCTAAAAAATGCGCGTCCAATTCTGCCAAAACCATTGATGCCAATAGTGCGTACCATGCTACAAGTATACCGCATTGCTCTCGCGACCTTTTCAGCGTATACTGAGGACAGCGGGGTGGAGGAGTGGTACCTCACAAGGCTCATAACCTTGGGACCCAGGTTCGAATCCTGGCCCCGCAACACGATGTACGCGCCGCGCCTGCGGCGCGTTTTGCTACCCTACCCCGCGGTCACACTCGACGAAACTCTTCAAGTACTTGTTCGTAAAGCTTCATGGTGCGAAACGCCTCGCGTTGCGTAAGTATGAACTGCGATCCGCGCTCCACAACAAAATTATGGATGCGATGCGCCTCCCATGCCTGCGGGAGCGTAACAAACGCACCCTCAGGAACTGCACGGAGTTGCTCGCTAACAGTCGTTCCCGTATACCCGAGACCTGACAACACATCTCCAAGGAAAGTGTCCGCTGAGCGAATAGCTTCTTTCCACTGTTTCGGATCTTTGCTCATTGAAAGCGAAAGAAGTTCTTGCCAGCGACTCGCCACGGCCGTACGTGAGCGCGTGTGCGGTACAACGGTGCGGTACTTGCGCCACTCTGTAATGCGTATGATGCAGAGAAGCACTGCGGCGCCAATAATCGCTAGCACGAACACTCCTGAAATAGCGTATGAAATAAATGAAAACGCACCCCACAACGCGCCGAGGAACCATGCAACTCCAAAAAAAGCTGAAACTACCGGTTGTGGGATAAATCCCGCGATTGCGCTGAAAAATTGCGAGAGAATACTTACTGCACCACCCGCAGTCACTACCCCCTCAGCGCTCGCCGACCCAGCTTGAAACGGCCACAACCACGACCAGAATCCGCTACCCAGAGCGCTCTGTGCCGCACTGACTCCCTCAGGGCTCACCGCTCCACCACCCGAAACTAGAGCGGAACCGCTCACGAGCGGTATACCAGCATCGGTGCACCCTCCACCAATAAGCGAAATGAGCCAGCAGTACACATACTGCCAATTAATGAATGGCACGGGAGGCACAGTTTCGAGAGCCACCTCTGCGATTGCGGCAACGTTAAGGCTCATGCTTCGTTTCGAGCCGCGCGCGCGATGTCAAAGAGCGACGCGTCCATTCTACGCGGAGCCATAAATTGAATACCTAAAGGAAGCTCAACACCGTCACGTTCTACATGTCCCATCGGTACGGAAATCGCCGGCATACCGGCAAGATTCGCAGGAGCAGAAAAGATATCCTCGAGGTACATAGACACAGGATCAGACTTCTCACCGAGCTTAAACGCCGGTCCAGGAGCGGTAGGCGTCGCAATAAATGATACCGACTCGAACGCGCGTGCCAAATCAGCCGCTACCTGCGCTCGCAGGACTGTAGCTTTTCGGTAATACGCATCACAGTATCCGGATGAGAGGACGTGGGTGCCGAGTATGATTCGCCGCCGCGTTTCAGGGCCGAAACCGGCGGCACGCGAGCGCTCGTAGTCTTCGCGGAGGGTCGCGCCGTCTACATGGAGACCGTACCGCATACCATCAAGTCGCGCGAGATTAGTTGAGACTTCCGCGGGCATAATTATGTAGTACGCGGGAAGCGCAAGTGGTGCGCTCTCTAACTCTATATCGACTATGTCGTATCCTTCGGAAGCGAGCTCGGCGAGCTTCTTTTCAAAAACGAGTCTCGTCTCTGACTGCGCATCAGCGACGAATGCACGCGGAACACCAATGCGCTTCGTTCGCGGAGGAGTAGTATCAAACGCAGGTAGCGTTGTTCCGTCGAGCGGGTCCGCACCTCGAATCGCATTAAACACGAGCTCCGCGTCACGAACCGTGCGCGCGAAGGGGCCAATTTGGTCAAGCGAGGAACCCATCGCGATTAAGCCTGATCTCGATACTGCACCATAGGTCGGTTTAAAACCGACGATGCCGCACAGAGAAGCTGGCTGACGTATTGAACCGCAGGTCTCAGAGCCAAGTGCGAGCGGCGCGAGGTGCGCCGCAACAGCCGCAGCCGATCCGCCTGACGAGCCGCCAGGGACACGTGTTTCATCATGCGGATTTTTTGTGGGACCGAATGCCGAATGCTCGGTTGAGGAACCCATGGCAAACTCGTCCATGTTCGTGCGCCCAAGGAATACCGCGTGCGCGGCTCGTAACTTCGTTATAGCAGTCGCATCATAGGTTGCTACGTAGTGCTCAAGCATCTTTGATGCAGCGCTCACACGCTTTCCCTGTATCAAAATATTATCTTTTATCGCGATAGGTACGCCGCAGAGGGGATGCGCTTCAGTACCCTTTTCCGCGAGTACGCGGTCAGCCTCACGCGCAGCATCTTCGGCGTCTGCGAACACTTCAATGTACGCGTTCAGAGCAGGGTTTAGCTCAGCGATGCGAGCAAGATGCGCGCGGGTAACCTCAAGCGCGCTGAATGTTTTGTCGCGAAGACCGCGCGCGATCTCAGCGGCAGATTGATCAGTGATGTTCATGGCGAGCCGATTATTTTTTTGACGCGCAGGTACCCGTCTTCGGCATCTGGGAATTGTGCCGTGATCTCGGCAGTATGCGCGCCTGACTCGTGTGTAACTCGGTCCTCGCGTAGCACATTTATAAGATCCGTATGTGGCACTCGTGATGCGGCATCAGGAAGAGAAACGGAGGCAACAGCCTCAATGTAGTTTACTATTGAGTCAAGCTCGCCGCGTAAGGTTTCTACCTCCTGATCAGAGAGCGAGAGTCGACTGAGCTCCGCGAGTTTTTTGACTTCATCAACTGAAACCGCCATACGCATGATTCTACCATTGATGGGCGTTTCGGCCACCTCTCAATCAGCTACAGCATCCGCTTGAATTCCGCCTCGGTGATAAGCATCACGCCGAGCGCGCGGGCCTTATCAGCCTTCGAGCCAGGATCAACTCCCGCGACTACGAACGTTGTTTTCTTTGAAACTGAACGAGAAGTCGATCCACCGCGAGCGCGGATCTGCGCTTCCGCCGCATCTCTACTCATTGATGAGAGTGTGCCAGTGATGACGAAGGTCTTCCCGGTGAGAGGTCCCGATATCAGCGGTTTCGTGCGAGTAGGGGTCACAAGAGCCGTAAGCGCATCAACTTCCATCGCGTTCTCAGAGTCTCTAAACCACGCATGAACCGCTCGCGCCACAATGTCGCCCACGCCCGGAACGTCTCGTAAATCCTCCTCAGTAGCAGATCGGACGCGCTCGAGTGTCTCGAGGTGCGATGCAATGTCTCGGGCAGTTTCTTCCCCCACATGTTGAATAGAGAGTCCGATCAGTAGTCGATCGAGGGAGATCTTTCTACGCGCAGCAATGCCAGAAATGAGATTTTGTGCGGATAGATTGGCAAAACCCGGCAACCCAGCGAGGTCCCCTTCCGTGAGCGTAAACAAATCAGCAAATGATGAAACGAGCCCCTCATCGAGTAAGAGGTCGATCGTCTTTGGCCCACACCCTTCGATATCAAACGCATGCTTACCGACAAAGTGATAGAACTTGCGACGCAGCATCGCGCCTGATTTCTTATCAACGCAGCGCCACGCGGCTGTCCCAGGCACTCGTTCGATTGAGCCGTCACCTCCGCACGCAGCTACATGCGAGGGCCATACAAATGGGCGCGCATCTTTGTGGCGTAGTTCGGGCACCACCTGCACAATCTCCGGTATCACATCGCCCGCGCGCCGAATGACTACGGTGTCACCCACACGGACATCTAGGCGCTCAAGCTGATCCTGGTTATGGAGCGTTGCGCGCGACACTACAACTCCACCAACGGAAACAGGAGTGAGATGCGCGACCGGCGTTACAACGCCAGTGCGTCCTACTTGAAACTGAATACTTTCAAGGATTGTAGTTACCTGCTCTGCCGCAAATTTAAACGCGATGCCGAAGCGAGGGGCTTTGCCAGTGTACCCGAGCGCTTCTTGGTACGCGCGTTCATCGACTTTCACAACGACACCGTCAATGAGGTAGTCTTCTCGTTTGTTCTTGCCTTCCCAGAGCTTCCAGAAAGCAATCACGTCATCGATAGTGCGCGCGCGGACAGCTTCCGCATTTACCTTAAATCCAAGCTCGCGCAGGTAGGCAAGTTCTTCAAACTGCGTAGCGGGAAGCGATTCAGATGTTCTCGAAACATCGTACATAAATGTCGAAAGTTTTCTCGCCGCCGCTACGCGTGGATCAAGCTGACGTATTGATCCTGCGGCCGCGTTTCGAGGATTCGCAAATGGTTGCTCTCCTGCAGCAACTCGCTCCGCGTTGATACGCTCAAGCTCGCGCTTACCGAGCCATACTTCTCCTTCGAAAATACCGCTTATCGGGCGCGTGAGCGTAAGTGGTACTGACTCAATGGTGCGTACATTATGCGTTACGTCCTCCCCGATGACACCGTCTCCACGTGTTGCCGCTGTCGTGAGGCGTCCGTCTTGGTAGGTCAATACAATTTTAAGTCCATCAATTTTTAGCTCGCAGACGTAGGTCGCGAGTGGCGCGACCTTACGTACCCGCTCGTCAAACGCTCGAATATCCCCTTCGGTGAACGCATCATTGAACGACCACTGCGCAACTGCGTGCGGTACTTTTTTAAATTCAGGTAGAGGCTTTCCGGCAATGCGCTGCGTTGGGGAGTCCGGCGTCACGAGCTCTGGATACTCAGTTTCGAGACGTACGAGTTCGTTCTTCAGCGAGTCAAGCGCCTCTATCGGTATTCCCTCCTTGTCGAGGACATGATACTCATAGCGATATCTGTCGATCGCCTCGCGAAGTTTCTGAACCCGATCCCGTATGTCTTTCGGCGCGGCCATAGCGCCTATTGTAGCAATGGGCGACTAGTAGGTCACGCGGATGGCGCGCTCCAGGCGCAGCGGGTCGCTTACCGTGCAGGTGTTGCGGCCGAATGATTCGATCACTGTCTGCTTCGGCTCTGAACGCGTGACGCGTACATCAGTGCACTGCTCCTTCGGCACCCCTCCGGTACGGACCGTAAATGTAGTCACATAGGTCGTCCCGGTAAGCGCGCGAGCAAGCGTAGATGTTGCTCGGCCGCAGGGTAGCTCCGCAACTTGTGACGATGTCGCAAACGCATCGAGCTGCGCATCGGCCCAGAGCGCACACTCAACACCAGAGTCCGCCGCGTAGAACGCGAACTGTGATTCCCTTCCTGAAAACGAAAGGGCAACTTCTTTAGTCGTGAAGTTATAGATTTCGTAGCCGATCGTTAAGAGAATACTTGCGATAAGCACTGACAGAAGAAGTGTGAATCCTCTCCGTGCACCATATCGTTTTCGATTCGTTTGAACGTTGTGCATCATAGCCAATCGAGTATGCGCTCTTCAAGTATAAATTCTCGTGATACGCCCGATGATCGCCATGAGACGCGTACTGTAATAATCCGCTCATCCGGATTTTCTGCATCCGCAGTGATGCGTACGGTCCGAGTAAAGGGAGACTGATCACCGGTTGCGTGATTAAAGAGTTTACCGATTTGAGACACGCGAAGCGGTTCACACGCGGTCACGCAGGGAGCGTAGGTAAAGGTGGTGAAGTCTACGGTACAGTCTGTCTGCGTGCATGCCTCCTCAATGCCTTGTAGCCAGGGAGTACCGCGTAAATAGTTCTCATCGCGCACTGCTCGCACAAACTCTACACCCTCCTGCGCAAGGTAAAACGCAGTCACCTGATCTCGCGCATAGTATGCGCTTCGTAGCGACTGCTGCGCTATAGCGAATGGTCCAAGAAGCGCCATAAGCAGAACCGCGACCGCAACCAAAGTCTCAAGGAGCGTGAACGCGCGCACCTGCCCCGCTCTATGAAACGCGTACTGTTTCAAGGTGACTTGGTGTGGTGTAGATCTCATATATCAAGAAGCCTTTGCGTTACTGCTGACTGGACGGAGAATTGCGTAGCACCTCCCTGCACTTCGGCCGTTCCGCGGATAGAAATGAGTATGCGCGGCTGCGCGGTGTTGCCGCCAAGTAAGGGATCAGTACCTGTCACATAAAAGCGAAAATCAGTTATTTCAACCTCGGGCGCAGTGACCGCCACCCAGGCACCATTTTTTGTGCCGTTAGCGCATGTTTGCGCAAGACCTGAGCAGAGTGAACGCTCGATCTGGGTGCCATTTAAACGATACACGGTTTGGTCGTTCGGGTCATCTATCGAACCACCCGATGACTCAAACGCGATGAGTAATCCGCCGTTTGGACAATCACGCGGGAATTGGAGAACGGTCGGTGACGGGGCAACCGCGCTGTCAGAACAAAAGTAGGAAGAGCCGACGCGCGCGGAGCGAGATATCTGCTCGACCGCAGCATTCACATTGTTCATAACTGAGTTGATCGCCTGCGCTCGCGCATTGACCGCAACCATACTGAGGAGCGCGCCAACGCCGACCATCATGACAATTGAGAAAATTGACACCGCAACCATGAGCTCAATAAGTGTGAAGCCGCGCGGGCTGTACGGCACCATCTGTTGTGATCGTAGTGAGTACTTCATGGTTTCTGAACGGAAATCTGTCCGGTCGATTGCACGGAAATCGTGCGCGTTTCTCCTGAGCGAGATTGAATAGTTATCTTCGCGCTTGAGAATGCTTTTGGATCTGAGCCGGTGATGGTTGCGTCAGGGTTCGGGCGCAGAAACGCAATATCAAGATGCTCAAGGGCAGTTGAACTGCGAGAACATTCGACACCTTGGTCTACGCGAGTGCCGCACAGGTTCGAAACGGTAAAGCCACGCCCGAGCGTGTACTGTCGCACGACCTGGTCTACGCCCGCGTCATATCGGCGATTACGCACCGGGTCGGTATCCGCAAATAGTATGTACTCAGTCGGAGAAGCGAAGTGAACGCCATACCCTACTTGAAACTCTCCGGCAAATGCTTGCGTCGAGAGGCCGTACACTTGCGCCTCGCGGATGGTGAGCGCGATGTCGTACGCGGCGTTTCCAAGAAGCACCGAGGAATTGAATTGATTGTTGTTTGCAAGCACTATGCCAGTGATAACAGTGAGAATACTCACACTCACGAGAAGTTCAATTAGCGAAAAGGCACGCGTCACCATAGAGGTAGTGAGATACCGAACGCACTCAGCCCGAGACTAAACTCCCATGCAATGAGAGCTCCGAGCGCGAGAAAAGGTGCGAACGGTATCTCTGACTGCAGTGTAACGCGCGCACCTCCGGTACCCAGCGCACTACGCTGGAAAACTGATTGCACCACGATAAGCGTGAGTCCGACCACGGTACCGATCCAGACTGCAAGCATAGATGCAATCACTCCTTGTTCTAAGCCAAGCATCATACCGATTACTGCCGCAACGTACGCGTCGCCAATCCCCATTCCACGACCGCGCGTGATCGCAACAAGAAGTGCGAAAAAACCGCCGCACACTGCCGCTCCGATGAGCGCTTCAGAAATCGGCACACTCAGTGCGTATGATCGTGCCACTGCGGCGCCGAACGCGAGTGCTGCGAGCACGCCAATGAGTGGCAGCGGCATCAACGTATGGCGGATATCGTAGACAACAAGCGCTAATAGGACGACCCAGAAAAGTGCGGTCAGCGCAAACACGACTTCAAGCCCCAAAGACAATGCCCCCATATGAAGATACGAGAGCACGAAGAGTATACCCGATCCCAGTTCAACCAAGGGGTACTGCGCTGAAATCCCGCTACCACAGCGTCTACACCTACCACCCAGAAGTACATAGGAGACAAGCGGAATAAGATCGTACGCGCCGAGTGTCCCATTACACGCCATGCACGCACTCCGTGGCGCATCATGCTCACGAAAGCCGTACCGAAAAATGAAGACGTTGAGGAAACTACCGACGCAGGCGCCGAGCACAAAGACAAGTGCAAGAACGCCTAGTTCCATGCGTTATGGAACAACGTCGTAGCAGGCGCGTCCTGAGGTACTACCGCCCCCACAGTCTGAAGGTGAGGAACTTGAGCCATCAGCGCCGTTAATGACTGTACTCGCCAGATCACGATCAGACCTAAGCGCCGGATGAGACCACTCTTCAAGGTTTGCGCCAAGGTGATAGCTTGCGCCACCCGTCAGCGTGCCATAGAAATAGTTTGTCGGTGTACCCGAAAGAGGAGCTGGGTCAGCAGGAAGCACAGGAATCATGTTGTCCGTAACAAGAGCACTCAATGAAGCTGGGTACGTTTGATACTTATCAAAATAAAACTGGAGCGCAAGCTGGAGCTGTTTAATGTCTGCCACACGTTTCGCGTCACGGCCTTTTACACGCGCTGAGTTGAGCGATGTCAGCACAACTGCGGAAAGAATACCGATGATTGCAATTACGACGAGAAGTTCAATCAGTGTGAACCCGCGCGAAGTTGTATGTTTCATACGTTCATCGTAACGCGAAAATCCCCACCCCGCGTGCGGGATGGGGATTTTGTACGGGTCTACTATGGCCTAAGGTTATAGCAGAACCGACCTGTCGTGGAACCGGAGCAGGGACCGGTGTCCGCGGTGTTTACACAGGCCGTAGCGCCAGTGAGCGCAACGTCAACATCGGAGTTGAGTGCTGCATTCGTACCTTCTTCGAGGTTAGCGCAGAGTGCATATGACTGACCGCCTGAGGCAAGGTCGTACCCATACGGGACCGCAGTACCAACCGGATCGTTAGGGACCGTTGCGATGTACGCTGTGGTGAGCGCGCTCAACGTCGCAGGGTATGCGTTATTCGCATCATAGAAGAGCTGAAGCGCAAGCTGGAGCTGTTTAAGGTCAGCAACACGGCGCGCATCGCGACTCTTCACGCGTGCTGTATTGAGCGACGCGAGAACGACCGCGGAGAGGATACCAATAATGGCAATCACGACGAGGAGCTCAATGAGCGTAAAGCCTCGAGGCGATTTTCGTAGTTGTATGAACATTTCGTTACTAATAGGTAAATAATGACCATCGCGGTCAGGCTCATTGTAGCCCCTCAGTGCGTGCCTGGCGAGTCTCGTGTGGAAAAAGCTAGATAGCCGAAGAGATGTTGTAGATCGGCACAAGGACCGATGTGAGAAGAATGCCGACGCCGAGGCCGAGTGTCACAATCATAAACGGCTCAATGAGGTCAACCAGCGTGTCGACCGAGTTTGAAACTTCGCGGTTATAGAATTTTGCGAGCGTTTTAAGTATTGCGCCCATCTCGCCGGTTTCCTCACCCACGCGTATCATGGCCGTCATGATGCCCGGCACCTCGGGGTGCGTCTCGAGCGTAGCGGATATAGCGCCGCCCCCTTTGACGTTAGCCGCGACATCTGCAAGGATCGGCTCATACACTGCACTTCCAACAACCGAGCTTGTAATTTCAACCGCCTGCACCACTGCGATACCGGACGTGAGCATCGTCGACATATTGTCGGCAATGCGCGCGAGGTAGAGCTTTCTCACCAGGTCGCCGATGTAAGGGATAGAGAGCACGAATCGGTCAAACGCAAGGCGACCCATTTGCGTGCGCGAGTATCTGAAGAGAAACACTCCTCCCACTACGAGCGCAATCAAAAGGAGTACGCCGTAGTTCACAAAAAAGTTGCTGAGCCCGATGACCGCGCGCGTGTAAATAGGAATCTCCTGTCCCGAGTCAATCAATATCTGCGAGATGTTCGGAATTACAAACGTCATCATGAGGATCATGACGACGATAAACGTTGAAATTACAAACGCTGGGTAAATGAGTGCGTTCCGCGCTTTCGATGAAATCTCGTATGAGCGGTCTAGGTAATCTGCAAGATAAACGAACGTCTCATCAAGTTTTCCTGCCTCTTCTCCTGCGCGAACCATATTCACGTAAAAGCGCGAAAAAATCTTAGGATGCTTTTCAAGTGACTTCGATATCGACAACCCGCCCTGAATATCATCTGCGATGGCAGTGAGCGTAGTGCGCAAAAGAGGCTTATCCGCCTCGGTAGCAAGTAGTCTGAAAATGCGAAGCGCGGATACTTGCGCCTCAAAGAGCGTAGATATTTCGCGCGATAAAAGTACGATGTCCCTTGTTGCAACCGTATCAAAAATTTTGAGAGATACAGAAAATCCTGCCCCCTCTTCAGTCGCCTCCTCTACCGCGGTAACGGAAAGGCCGCGCCGCTGGAGTGACGTGATAGCGACATCTCGAGAAACGGCATCAATAGTGCCGCTCTGCCGCGCGCCATTTTGGTCGATTGCTTCGTAGGAAAAGAGCATAGATTAAATAAGTCGCATAAAGGTCTTTGGATTCAGCGATCGCGCAATAGCCACCTCAGGCGTCACCTCACCCCGGCGTACGAGCTCTGCGAGTGTTCTATTCATATCTATCATGCCGAGCTCTGAACCGGTCTCAATGACCGCATTAATCTCGTGCGTCCGACGCTCGCGAATGAGGTTCGACACCGCTTCGGTATTTATTAGTAACTCGTACGCAGGTACCAGACCTCCTGAAATTCGCGGCACCAGCCGCTGCGAGAAGATGCCTGCCAACGAGGATGCGAGCTGCAAGCGGATCTGATCTTGCTGCGTTGACGGAAACGTATCAATAATGCGGTCAATAGTCTGCGCAGCATTATTTGTGTGGAGCGTGGAGAGCACCAAGTGTCCAGTTTCTGCGGCTGTAACCGCAGCCGACATGGTCTCGGGACCGCGCATTTCACCCACCATGACCACATCGACGTCCTGCCTGAATGCCGAGAGGAGCGCTGACTGGAATGTGTGCGTGTCAATCTTCACCTCGCGCTGGTTGATCACGGAGTTCTTGCTCTCAAATGTATACTCGATCGGATCTTCAATCGTGAGGATGTGCTCGGTACGATCCTGATTGATTTTCTCAATCATTGCAGCAAGCGTTGTCGACTTGCCTTGTCCGACTGGCCCCACGACAAGAAAGAAACCTTGCTGGAGCTGCGTAAATGTCTCAAGAATGGGGGGCAAATTAAGTTCAGCAAACGTCTTGATCTGTTTCGGAATGAGCCGTAGAGCTATTGAAACACTACCCTGCTGTATAAATGCATTCCCTCGGAAGCGTGCTGCAGTTTTGTATGAGTATGAAAAGTCGAGCTCCTGCGCATCGTCAAACTCCGCGAGTTTGACTGCACCAACAAGCGCGGCAAGAATGCCTCGCGTATCTTCCGGTGTATACTCTGGTTTTTTAACGAGCGGTATCAAGTTGCCTGAGACGCGAAGTATGGGCCTTGAGTGGGCAGAAAAATGGAGGTCAGACGCGCCTTCAGCAATCACCGTCTGCAGAAGTTCATCGAGTTCTTTTTGATAGTCGAGTGCCATACCGGTTATGAGGCGCAGAGCGCGCGAACTTTCTCACATATCTCCGAGGGAATCGCGCTTGATTTAATAATGTACTCTTTGACACCGAGTTGGTTCGCGCGTGCTACCTCCTCTTCCTGACTCTGGTTTGTGAGCACCACAAGTGTTGCGCCACCAGCGAGTTGCTCGCGCTTCAGTGCCTCGAGAAAGTCGAATCCGGACATCTTCGGCATGATGATGTCGACCATGATGAGGTCCGGACGCGCGCCGGCGCGGAGCTTTTCAAGCGCAAGCGTTGCATCTGGTATAGCTTCTACCGGAAGGCCATACTCCTGAAACTTGAGCGCGTAGATCTCAAGGAGAAGCGTGTCGTCATCAATGATGTAAATCAGTTTTCCTGTAGGCATACTATGCGGCGCTCATGTCTTGATCTTCAAGTAGATCTTTGCCGAGGGTATTTACTTCTTCAAACGGAATCTCTCCCTTCAGCATTTTAATGATAGCATCCTCACGCATGGTCATCATGCCTTGTGTGCGCGCGATCTTGTATATTTCGTCTTCAACAGGATGCTCCAGAATTATTTTTTCGAGATCGCGTGATGTCGGTAAGAATTCAAAGACGCCAATGCGACCGCGCGTGCCTGACGGGCACGTAGCTGATGGCGCGATGCCGTACACTGTCTCAACCTGCGGGATCCTGCTCGCGTACTGCTTCGGAAGATCAGCAAATGATTTTGCGATCATGGTCTTGAGCGAGCCCTCAACGGGTATTGGCGTACCAGCATCAGTACAGCGACGACGTACCAAGCGCTGCGCGATTGAGAGAATGAGTGTCGGCGCAATGAGGTAGGGGTCGATCCCCATGTCAACGAGGCGCGGGACGATTCCAATCGCATTGTTGGTGTGAAGCGTAGTGAGCACTAGGTGGCCGGTAAGCGCCGCCTGCACCGCAAGCTGCGCGGTTTCCTTGTCGCGAATCTCGCCGACCATGATGATGTCCGGGTCCTGACGAAGAATGGAGCGGAGGCCCGAGGCAAATGTGTATCCGATTTCAGGACGCACCTGCGACTGCGACACACCAGCGACATCGTACTCAACCGGATCTTCAAGTGATACAACGTTGAGTCCCTCGCGATCAAGCTCTTGGAGCATCGCGTAGAGTGTCGTCGACTTACCGCTACCTGTCGGACCAGATATGACAATAAGTCCGTACGGTCGGCGAATGGCAGATCGAATCAGCTCAATGTTGTAATCTTGTAGTCCAAGGTCCGCAAGAGTCAGCTGTTCGTGACTCTTATCGAGAATACGCATCACTACTTTCTCACCGTGATAGGACGGAAATGTTGAAACACGGAAGTCGATGCGGCGCCTATCAATCGAGGCGGAAAACCGACCGTCTTGCGGCTTTCTGCGCTCATCGAGCTTGAGGGATGACAGCACCTTGATGCGCGCTGCGACTGAACGTTCGACATTTTTAGGAAGTCGGAGTGATGTGTGAAGAACGCCGTCCACGCGAAAGCGAACCTTAAGTTCGTTTTCGGACGGCTCAATGTGAATGTCAGAGGCGCGCCCGTCCACCGCGTAGCGCAGGATGGTCGCGACAATCTTTGTGACCGGCGCGTCTTCTTTGAGCGCGTTCCCTTCCGCGATCTTGTCTTCAATATCAGGGCCGGTCGAGGGAAGCTCCGTCGTCACATCCCCGGGCTCCATCGTAGTCTCAAGTTCGGAAAGCGCGCGCCCTACCTCTGACGAAATACCCTTGTAGAGTTTTATAACGCGATCAAAGTCCTCTTGAGAAATAAGAAAGACCTTGAAAGGCATTCCTTCTTTTGAGGAGATAAAGTTTAGCGCATCCATTGCCTCAAGATTGTCGGGGTCTGTTGTACCAACTTCAAGAACGCCGTCAGCGAGAGCGAGCGGCACAATGTGGTAGTGTCGCGCCGAGTCCTCGGGAATGTAGCGCAAAACAGTATTCGTAACCCCCGCCTCTTCAATAGAGCGCGTTGGGATTTCAAAGTATGCTCCACGCGCTTCTAGAATGTCGCGCGCGGCGAGTCCACGATCAAGGAGCGCTTGTTCGAGTGTCTTCTTTCCTGAACTGACTTCTTCTTTAATCGCGGCGAGCGCGCCAGAGGGTATGAGACCTCGCTCACTTAAAATGGACAGGACATCCATGGCTATGGCGCGCGACGCTCTCCTCCGGTAAGCGGCGCAAACGGATTTGTCCTGCCGACTGGCTCTGCTACGAGCTCTTGGCCAAAGTCTTTAAGCGCGAGAAAGAGTGGGTCGCTGAAGAGCGACTCATCGAGGCGGATATTTTTAAGGCTTAAAAGAAGTGTTATGAGTTCCTGATCCTCGGCGGTAACCGCCGCCGTTGCGGTCAGCGCAGGCTCGGAAGGTGGCGCGAAAAAAAGCACGTACCCGCCGTACAGAACAGCAATGAGCGCGATGCCGGAGAGAACTGATGAGTACCGTTGTATGAAGTCCATCATGGTTTTAGCCAGTAGGTTCGTAAAGAGACCGTGAAGTCGTATACGCCAGAGTCGGTGGCACTAAACGAGACTGACTCCACATCAACGAGTCGGAGCGACGTTTCGAGGTCAGCAAGGAACGAGCGGAATGTTGCGTACGGACCCGAGACAGTGAAGGATATGCGCATTGATTCGTACAGGCGCTCATCAGGTCCTATTTGTACTTGCCGCTCTGCAGTCGCGCGTGGACTGGTCTGCTTTTCAACAAGCACGTTTCGGATACGCATGCTGTACTGTGCCGCAAGTGAGTCCATGTCGAGCGCGAGGCGCACATTGTCTACATGGTCAGGGAGCATCTTTTCAAGACGCTCAAGGTCTTCCGTTCTGAACGCGCCTTTTCGAGAGATCAGCTGATCACGCACTTCTTGCAGCTCGCGTGCTCGGTCAAGCGCCAGCCGGAGTGTCGTTTCTTCTTCGCGGAGCGTACGAATCTCTGCATACGTTGGGTCTATGTAGAAGTAGAACGTACCTCCAGCAATGATGAGTGCAAGAATGGGGATGATGCCTTTCATATGAACGGTTCAGATGGCGCACTCTCACCTGCCCCCGGCTGCGGAGCGGATTGCGTGCGCGGCTCTATAAGGAGTCCAAACGGGATGCGTGACGGGTCGATCGTTGCAGAAAAGTCAAAGACGACATTTCCCGCAGTATCAAGATTTAAGTTTGAGAACATCGGATCACGAATCACTGCGGAGTCGCCGAAAGACTCTGACTGAATAGCCACAGAGTTAAAGCTCCGCGCGCTACCGCTCATGTCTATAACAAATGCGCCTTGCCCCGCCGGCTCAAAAGAGAATGAGCGGAAGCGCACCGCGCCGCCAGTGCGTGCCTCAAGCTCATCAAATACTAATGAGAGCGCGTGGTGACGACTGAGTAGGGCGCGCGCGGTCTGGATGCGCGCATCAAGCCGTTGGAGATCCTCAATGGTCGCGGGTTCGAACGCGGCACGCTGACGGTCGAGTGTTACTTTTTTAGATGCGATCGACTGCTCGGTATATGACTTGAACAAAAAGATACCTCCGGCCGAAACGGCAGTGAGGATAATGATGACGATTCCGACAACATTAAGAAACGCGAACGCGCTCGGACCACTTGGCCGCTTTACGCGGTCTTGCATCAGTGACTCTTTGGGAATAAATGAGGCGGTAACGCGCTCGGGCATACGTGTAGTGTAGCACCGTGTAACGCACCACAACGCGCGCGTCGCGTGATGTGTGGAATGTGGAAAGCTTGTTACTTGCCGAGCGCGCGAAGCGCAAGTCCAACCGCGGACGCAAACGATGGTCCTGCGGAGGTCAAAACATCGGTAATGAACGCAGGGGCTTGGACGCGCGAGAACGGCGCACCCACTGACACCGGAGCGTCGAAATAGGTACGCGTGAGCGCGGTAATATCTTTCATTTGCGCTCCCCCGCCTACCAGTACCACCTTTGAGACCGCCTTCCCAGCTTTGCGCTGGTATGTCATGAGTATGCGGCGTGCTTCAGAAAAAATAAACTCGAGCGCGGCGCGACCGCTCTCCTCTTCTGTCACTCCCTGAGCTCTCTTGAGTGCCTCGGCTTCCTCAAATGGGATTGATTTTGATTTTGAGAGCGCGAGCGTGATGTCTTGACCACCGCGGTTGATGGTATGGGATACGCCAATAACTCCGAACTCCACTACATACACACGCGTGGCTGACGCGCCGAGGTCAATGAGCATCGTAGGCGCGGTGCCATGCTCGTATGATGCGCGTGAAAATGAGAACGGCTCGATCTCAAAGAATGATGGCGTGATGCCCGCGGCTTTAGCGATAGACTCGAGGCGCGTGAGCGTCTGGCGATGTATTGCGACGAGAAGGATGTCTGTCGCGGTTGTTGACCCGAGAGACGGTGTGCCGAGAAACTTTACCTCTTCTTCTGGGATAGCAAACCAGTCGAGTGCGACTTCAGACACCGGTACAGGAATGTACTTGCGCGCCTCAATTGGTACCATCGTCGAAAGTTCAGATGTGTCCTTAGTGGGAAGCGTAAGGAGCGTGATGAGTGACGATGCGAGCGGTACTGAAACTCCACCCACCTTCGCGGTCACGTTTGCTTCACGAATAAGGTCAGTCAGCGCTTCGCCAATTTTCTCGGCCGGCGGAGCGGTGGCTTGGCCTACCTTCGCTGCGGCATATGGCCCAAGCGCTATTTCTCCATACGTTTCAAGGACTGCCGAGCCGTGCGATTCTCGGAGTTGTACTATTTTTATTGATGATGTGCCAATGTCGATACCTACGACACTACCGCCCTCCGGCGCCCCGAGGAGTGTCCCGATGCGGGAGAGATATCCGCGCAATTCGCCAAACGAAAACCGCATAGTACTATGAAGCGAGTATACCATGAGCCGCTCGTTTCTAACGGCGCTCCTCGACCTCTTCTTGCCTCGGCATGCGCGAGCCCTGCGTGCCCGCGCGATAAATGAAAATGACCTCAGAGCGCTCGTTGCGCCGCGCACTCTCCCGCGCGCTCCGTGGATCCATGCGCTCCTACCCTATACCGATGAGCGCGTGCGTGCCATCGTACAGTCAGTCAAATACCACCGCGAGCATGAAGTTGCGGCACGCATCGCACCACTCCTTGCGAGCGAGCTTACTCACATGCTTCATAGCGCCGCAGCAAGAGATGCTGGGTGGCAAGGCGCTATCATCGTTCCGATCCCTGCTTCATCGCGCCGTCTGCGTGAACGCGGGTATGTGCAAGCCGCGCTCTACGCCAGAGCACTCAAGACGCATCTCCCGCACCTTACTGCAAATGAGCGCATACTCACTCGTCAAGATCGAGTATCACAGGTGCGCGTCTCCCGCGCAGAGCGTCAGACCCACGTACGCGGCGCGTTCCGCGCCTCGCACGCCGCGCTCGGCGCATATATTGTTCTCATTGACGATGTCGTACAGTCCGGCGCAACACTCATAGATGCGCGTCGTGCACTCCTCGACGAGGGAGCGCGTGGAGTGCTTGCGCTTGCAGTCGCACACTAGGCGGCGCGATGGCGATGTCGCTCAGAGCGCTCCTCACGCAAGATGCGTCCGTCGTCCATAATAACGACCCGGTCTGCAAGACGCGCATACTCTTCCTCGTGAGTCACCATAATGATGGTCTGTCCTGCTTCGTGAAGCTCTAGGAAAGTGTCCATAACCGCTTTCGATGACACATTATCTAGGTTTGCGGTCGGCTCATCAGCAAAGAGGACTTTGGGCTCGTGCGCCACGGCCCGTGCGATAGACACGCGCTGCTGTTCGCCACCGGAAAGCTGGGAGGGCAAGTTGTGGAGGCGATGCCCGAGCTGCATACGCTCAAGAGTCTCGGCCGCCTTTGCAAACGCAGCTGTGCGCGAGAGCCCCTGCATAAGGAGCGGGAGCACTACATTTTCCGCAGCAGTCAGGTCGGGCATGAGCGCGTAGTCCTGAAACACGTAGCCAAACTTGATGAGCCGAATGCGCGATTTTTGGAGCGGTGTCATGGTTTCCGTATTCTCGCCATCGATCACGATCTTTCCACTCGTCGGATCATCAAGGAGTGACATCTGATACATGAGTGTCGACTTGCCTGCGCCGCTCTTCCCCATAATGGAAATAAAATCGCCGTTTGAAGCGGTAATGTCTATTCCCTTTAAGACTCTCGTCTCTATCGGGCCGTTCACGTACGTTTTGATGAGCTGTGTTACTTCAATCATAGTTAGTTTCTGCCCAGTATCGAGTCGAGCGTGTTGCGACGCACGATCATCCACGCCGGAATAAAGCCCGCGATTATATTGGACACCACGAGGAGGCCCACGCGGAAGAGGGTCTCACCGTACTCAGCCACCAAAATGCCGTCAGAAAATGGGAAGTCGATCGGGTTTCGCTCAAAGTACGGAACAAGAAACGCGTACACCAGTACCAGCCCGATAGCGGACCCAATAATCGCGTAAAATACCGACTGAAACACATACGAGTACTGAATTGCCGCACCGGAGACACCAATCCCTTTGAGAATCCCAATGAATTTACGCCGCGTGATGGCGTTAATGAAAACGACAATGAAAATGGTAATTGACGCTACCACGAGTCCTATAGATGAAAACGCTGCGCCCAGCATGCCGAAGGTCGCAATAATATCTTTCAAAAACTTAGGCTGCGCATCTTCAAACGTTTGCACCTTCGCGAAGCGGTCCGCACCCGAGCGGATGAGCGCGTCACGCACATCCTCAGGACGCGCTCCGGGCTCGAGCCGTATCGCCACTTGATCAATGTTGCCGTCGGAGCGCCCTATCATACTGCGGTACTGCGAGTCGACAAAAAATACATTCCGACTTACTTCATCAACTTTCGTTTTTAATATTCCTTTCACGGTAACCTCGCGCGTCACATCGCCCACCACCACACGCACCTTGGTACCGACACCGACGTTGTCGAGCACCTGGAGGCCCGGGTTTTCAACCGGGAAGTATTGCCGCAGGTTATACGCGCCCATAAGGATCTGGTCGTAGTCGCCGGGCGAGAGGTATGACCCCTCCACTACAAATTGAGAGAGGTTCGTTACCGAGTTTTCATCGTGCGGATCTATGCCTGTTATTTGTGTCGCTGCTACGTTCGGCTTCTCCCCCTCTTTTCGCGTACGATAATTTGCCTCAACCGTGCCGCCCTCAATGTAGCGAGCAGAGTACGCCGCGATGCCGGGTATCGTATCAACTAAGGCTAACAGGTTCGGGCTATTTTCAATGTACTTCTTGTCATCGAGGTTTGAAATGATAACCTCACCCGTTGACTGCGCACGGAATTGGTTAATTGAACCCTGAATGAGTCCTATGAGTATGCCTGACACAACCACGAGGTTTAAGAACGTGAGTACCATCACAAAAATGATGAGCGCAGTGGTCCAAAGACTCGCGCGACGGAGCTGCCGCACGGCAAGGAAGAAGCCGATCTTAACGTTGAGCCAGGAGAGCATGCTAGTCCACTATAAGGAGATCGCCTACGGAGAGCCCTGACACTATTTCAATGTCGCCGGTTGAAGAAACAGCGCCCGTTACAACCGTGCGCTCAAGTACCGCCTCGCCGGAGAGTACGCGGACAACCTGCATCCCCTCACGCTGTACTACCAGGCGCTGCGGAATAGCTATCACATCTTGCTTTTCAAGAGTCGTGATGAGGGCGTTTGCGGTCATACCGCTTCTGATCCGCTCGTCGGCCTGGGTAAAGACGAGAATAGTTTTATATGTTGGCACGCCATCTTTCAATGTCTCGCCAAGTTCTATCGAGCCGATCTTTGCGTCAAAGCGCACCTCCGGCCCGTATGAGTCAAATGTTATAACCGCCGGGTCACCAACCTTTATGAGCGAGATGTTTATTTCTGGCACGAATGTTTCTATCTGAAATCCGCCACTGCCGATGACTGAGATCTGTTGCTCGCCCGGCTGGGCAGTGGCGCCCACCTTAGCGGCAATCTTTGATACCGTACCTGCAAACGGAGCGCGTATCTGTGTCTTAGAAAACTGTGACGACGCGCTCAGCACATCTGCTTCCGCCGCTTTTACCGATGCCGCCTGTGCGCGAATGTCTTCAGCGCTGGCACCTGCTCGCGTGAGCGCAAGTTCACGCTCCGCACTGACGAGTCCTGTTTGTGCAGCGGACTGCGCCTTAGACGCTGCGGTGAGTGTCGCAATTGCACTGTTGACTGAGGTGCGCGCGGTCTGGACAGAGGTCTTGTACGCATCGAGTGTTGCCTGGGGAGTTGCAGTGGTAGGGATTGAAACCGCAAGGAGTGAAGAAATGTCGTTGATGAATGAGGTCACCTCTTGGAGGGACACTTGGGCAGACACCGCCGCGCCGACTAAGTCGCTCGACAGAGTGACTGCGGCATTGCGTGTATGCCATGCGGTAAGCACTGACTCAACCGTTATGCGGTCACTCTCAACCTGCGACTTCAGCGCTGCGTTACCGGATGAGAATGAAATCTGCGGCGTGAGCGACTTAGGGTTAGAGAAAAATTGGTCTACAGTCGCATGAATCGCTCCATCTGACACGCCGTAGGCGGACAAGATTGCGTCGGCGAGCGCTTGGTTTGCCGAGGCAAGCGCCGCGCGGGCGCTTGAGACCGCTGACTCCTTGAGCGAGAGCTCTTCAGGCCGCGCACCACGCACTAGTGCATCAAGCTGAGCCTTTGCGCGATCGAGGGCGGCCTCGCGCTGAAGGAGTATCGCGGCGGCATCGCCGTTCTCAACCTCAGCAAGGAGTACCCCCTGACCTACCGCTTGTCCTTCCTTAACAAGGACACGCGCAATTCGTCCGCTCTGTGAAAATCCAAGATCAACCTCATTTGCCGCCTCTACACGACCTGACACGGACACCTGCTGCACAAACGGCTCGCGCGTCACGACGAGCGTGTTCTCTACTTCAGTACGCGATCCCCAGTATGAGATGCCGATAATGACCGTTGCGAAAAGGGCGACTCCGGAGACAATATACGGCACGTACTTAGAACGCTGCATCCACGCGGTATTCATGCAACTAGTATAGCATCCGCGCTCGTGTGACGTGTCACACTCCGCGCCCCTTCCCTACACGAGTTGTGCAACCTACACGGCATCGTGTGTATGAACGCCATACTCCTCCGCCACCATAAATACCGTACCGTCAGAATTACAGTTTGTCGTCTATTTATGCATCGCGATGCGTATACGCACACTCCTATAAATACAGAGAGGATCTGTCTATTGCCTGAGACCCCAGGGGCTTGCGTCGGGGAGGCGCTCGCGACGGGCGAGGTAAAACTGAGAGAATCCGAATATCCCGAGCGCGATCACCATCGCGAAGCGGTAGTAGACCCACACATCATACGAGTACATGCGCCACACGAGCTCAGAGCCGAGTGCCGTCAGTATAAAAAACACACCCCAGCGCAGGGACAGCGTATGCCACCCCTTGTCCGTAATATGAAACATCGTCTGAAACAGCGGCTTCAAGGCGGGGGTGTCGCGTAGATACCCTACCCCCATCGCAATACCAAAGAGTGCGTTGTACAGCCCAAATTCGAGCACGACCCAGTACGGGTCTCTTGTCGCGAGTGTCGCTGCGCCCGAGATGAGGACGAACACACTGGCGATGAGTGAAAAAAGCGGCACGCGGCCATCTCGCCAAAGAGAAAACGCTACCGCGCCCACAGTCGTAAGCATAAGAAGCACGACGCCGACAAAAAAATTAAAAACGAGTGCTCCAACAAAAAAAGTGGTCACGGGTCCGAACTCAATAGCAAGCGATACTAGAAACGTTTTAGGCACTCACTACATAGTACATGAGCGGTACTGCGACTTGTGGAGAGATCTGATGCACATCTAACGCAGTGTCGGGCTCGCGCGGAGGGTGGTGCGTATCTACGCCTACGCGTACAAGTGGTCACCTGCTCCTAGAGCGACGATATAATTTCTACGGCATCGTCTTCATCGATTCCTAACTCATCCACGAGTTCAAGTATCTCCTCGGCAGTCTGTTCATCGACGCCGTACTCTTCTGAAACCCGGAACACCTCTTCGTACGGCTCTGAAGGATTCATGCAGTACTTGTATCACGCGTTATATGTACTTACTAAAGAGATACAACTCCGCTGACACAGAGGAACGTTACGAAGTTAGGGTCGCAAGGTGCGAAAAGATCCGGTACATGGCTAGGGTGTCGAGGGCGCAGTACTTTTTGAGATTTTGAGCTATTTGGGCCTTATCTTCAGCCGTTGTAGTGGGGGCAAGCATGCGCCACCACTCGTTCGACGCTTGGCCACCCTCGTGGATCTCGAGGGCGTCGTAGGATAGGTCGGGGGCGAGGACGGGCAGGACCTTCTTGATAGACGTGCGGCCTCTAAAGCCTGGGTGTATGTAGTGCTGCTCGACAAACAGCTTTTCGAGGTCGACCATGGCATTGTTGATGGTCGCGATAAACGGCGCAAGGAGAGGATGACGCTTAGCTATGTTTTCATTAATAAACTTCTTTTCAAATGTTTCGTGCCAGACGATGACCGAGCCTGACGTGTAGGCTGCTCGGAGCGTAGCGACGCACGCCTCTGTCGGGTCTGAGAAGTCCTGGTGCAGGAACTCGACATGCTCGAGCGTACCGCCGGGCTCCTGCAGTATGTGGAGCGAGAACTGGAACGGAATAAACTTGTACGGACTGTAGCCGGTGAACGCGGGGATCGCGGGTGCGTACGCCTCGTAGTCGAAGAAGTGTAGCGGGTACTTGAGCGTCGCGAGGAAGTCGGCTATCGCTCCCCTGTCGATACTCGGCTTCTGTAGCTGGTGCGCCTGTACCTGGTTTGTCTGCTTTTCAGAGAGGTCGAAGGCGGCAGGGTCTACGTCGTCGATCGACAGGATGTTACTGTCCACGAGGTTCGTCAGTTTAGTTTTATGAATGCGTGATATGTCGTGCACCGAGTAGTCGGGTACGTGGGCGTTCGAGTACTGGAACGTCGTGCAGTGGTTACGACGCGATGAGTACACGCAGTCACAGCCGCCGCGCGGCTCGTCCGCGCGGAGCAAGTAGTCGCGCGCGCCTTCCATCTTAGGTTCTATCTCTGTCACTCGCTCGTTCGCTGCGTCGGTGACGTCGTCTATCTGGAACAGTTCTTCGATATTCAGGTCGCCCATGCGGACGTACTCCTTATTAAGGTGGACGAGGTAGGCGCGCCCGAGTGGGACTCGGGCGCGCCGCATGACTGAAATTTGAAACGCAATGTCTGTTACGTGGTCACGCTCCTTCTGGTCGATCTTTAAACTGTTCGTACCCTTTACCTCGTACAAGTCCCACAGGTTCGTGTCGGGGTTCCACTTCAGTACATCGTTACGCACGATAAACCCGTCAGCGATACACGTCGCTTGAAAAATAACAGGCATACGTTCCGCCATAAGGCGTGTTGTGTCTTCCACCGCATGTTCGCCCTTTGTTGAAACCTCTATCCCGCCGGGAAACAGGTTGCGCGCGTACGACTCGACCTCGTTACCCTGCTCCATAAGGTGGAGCTCGAACTCGGACGGGGTGAAAGTGCCTTTCAAGTCTGGCCGGTGGAGCTTCAGCCACGCGTCCTTAGGACACTGCATGCAGTGCTGGAACGTGGTTTTAGAGATGAGGAGGTCCATGACGAGGTAAGTATACCCTCCCCTATACAAAATGCCCGCTGGGTAGCGAACCAGAAACGAATGAAAGTCGAAAAAGACCCGCTACTCTACCCTGCTCACGCAAGCGCTACAGGTTGAGATATAGAATCGAGAGTTGGAGAACGGTAGCGAATGAGACCCAAAGAAGGTACGGTATGTTCACGTACGTCACCCACGGCGCATAGCGGAAAATAGCATAGAGTGCCCACACGAGTGTTGCGAGAACTAAGATAATGTCGAGAGACGCGAGCCACTGATTGCCGAGCGTAAACTGAAGCGGTGTAAACGCCACATTGAAAATAATGTTGAGCGCGAACGGTAGCAAGACGGTGGCCGGTAGTGTGCGCCGCACATACCGGTACGCAACGTAGCCGAATGAGATTGCAATAATAAGGTACAAGACCGACCACACTGGGCCAAAGATCCAATCAGGTGGCGCCCATGAGGGCTTGATCCACATTCCATACTGCATGTAGTTTTCCATATATAGATATACTAACAAACCGTATAAGTGACCGCTCCGAGCACCCGTGGTATTGTTTCAAAGACCGACACTAGGAGAGGTGGCTGAGCGGTCGAAAGCGGCACAGTGCTAATGTGTTGTCCGGGTAAAACTGGACCGTGGGTTCGAATCCCACCCTCTCCGCTGCAGAAAATAAACCGGCTTGTGCCGGTCTTATTTTTTGCTGACGAGTGGAGTGGGATTCGAACAACGAGCGCGGTTACTTCTGCAAAGCAAGGACGCGGACCACCTCCTCAGCGAGTGGGGTTGCGGACGCGGGGTTCTGCCCAGTGATCAGACGACTATCTGACGCAACATGCGGCTGCCAAAGGTCCGCATGCTCAAACAGTGCACCTCGCGCGCGCAGCTCGGACTCAAGGAGAAATGGCACCACTGTCTCAAGTTTCTTTGCCCGCTCTTCCGCGTCGGTGAACGATGTTACGCGTTTCCCCGCTACGAGGTAGGTACCATTAGAGAGCGCGACATGCACGAGTGCCGCAGGGCCGTGGCAGACCGCGCTCACTACCCCACCCTCCTCATATATAGTGCGTGCAATCTCCGCAAGGTGTGCGTTGTGCGGAAAGTCCCACATCGTTCCGTGGCCGCCCACGAAAAATACTGCTGCGTAACGTCGCGGGTCAACCTCTGCAAGGTTCAACGTAGCCGCCGCGCGTGTCGCATCACTGCTGTCTAGAAATTCGCGATTTATCGGATCCTCCGTATTCATGCCGTCTACAGGCGATGCTCCGCCAGCCGGGCTCGCAAAGTCAACTGCGTATCCTGCCTGTGTAAACACTCGCCACGGATGTGAGAGCTCGCTTAAAAAATATCCGGTCGCCTTTCCGGTGGTGCCGAGCTCGCCGTGGCTCGTCAGCACGAAGAGAATTTTTTTCATACGTGAAGCCTACCACGCCGTACTTACGCGCCTGAAAGCTTGGCAGATGGGTCTAGACGCTCCCGTTCTATACCGATTGTTGCCGCAGTATTAATGAGGTGTGCCTCTGCGTCTTGAATCGCTTCGCGCGACGCATCGGGGGGCACTGTACGCTCGAACTCTAGTGACTCGTGCGGTGGTGAGAGTTTCTCACCGTCTCGCTCTGTGTATGTGTCAACATGGACTGTCGTACCGTTTTCGTGCAGGTAGGTGCTGCGCGTCCGTGTCGTGGTTCGATCAACCGCGAGTGCCGCCTCGGCGCTCGCGAGTGCAAAAAGAAAGTCGCGTATAGCCTGCTCCGCATCGGAAAACGAGTGCGCGACGCCCTCGTGTTCGAGGTGCGCCTTTGACACCGTGAGTCCGTCACGCGGTTGAAACTCTTTGACCGCCCACTCATAGACTACGCGCGATCCCTGCCGTCGCTCACGCACACGTGCCATGCCGTCAAAGCCCGGCAGTACTACCGCGAATCGCGTGTCGAGCAGGATTTCCGTGCCCTGACTTTCCGCGACCTGCTGTAATCGCTCCTCACAGGCGGTACGCTCCTCGGCACCATTGAGTCTTGCTCGCGTCTCCACTTCCCGAACGCTCACATACTCACGAGTATTTCTCTCTTGTCTAAGCATCGAGACCTCGAGATTCATCCCGGCCACTATATACTGAGTCCGTACATGGAGCCACAGTCCCCGATTGACGACCTTGTCCGCTTGTCTACTGCGCATCGCGCCGCGCTTGAGCGCCTTGGCATTGCAAATATCCGCGACCTCCTCTACCACATACCCCACCGCTACGAGTCGGCCGCTGATATACGTGAGGTCGCGCAACTCCACACACCGGGCGAGGTGACGCTATACGGGCAGTTCACCGCGCTTGAAATGAAACGCTCGTTCAAAACCAGAGTACCCATGGCCGAGGGAACTTTTGACGACGGCACGGGTACGGTGCGCGTTGTATGGTTTCATCAGCCATACCTTGCAAAAATGGTTCCCACGAACGAACTTGTGCGATTGCGTGGCCCGCTCTCGATTTCCAAGGGACGGAAGTACATTGCAAACCCGGTAGTCGAGCGCGCGGCTGGACTTCCGGTACTACAAGACACGGAGGGTATGGTGGCAGATGGTGGTATGCAGCCGGTGTACCCCGAGACCGCAGGCATTACCTCACTCTGGTTCTACCACGCGGTAAAGCGCGCACTCGAGGCGCGCGTCCACGAATCGCTTGTAGACCTAGTGCCACGAGAGATTCTTGAGAAGTACCACCTACCCACGCTACAGACCGCGCTAGTCTGGGCACACCAACCCAAACATCAGAAAGACGCGGACGCCGCAAAGAAGCGTTTTGCGTTCGAGGAAGTGTTTATGATCCAACTCGCGCGCGCTCTCGAGCGTGAAAAAAATAAAGAAAAGCGCGCGCTCCCCGTTGATGCCGACGAAGCGCGGGTGCACGCATTTATTGACACCTTTCCCTTCGCACCAACGGGTGGGCAACGACGCGCGATTGCCGACATTCTTGCAAACTTCCTTGAGCCGTACCCTATGGCGCGCCTCCTCGAGGGCGACGTCGGCAGTGGCAAGACCGCGGTCGCCGCGGCGACCGCGTACGCAGTCGTGACATCGCGTCCGGTGCCAGGAAAAAACTTTGGTAACCTGCAGGTCGCGTACATGTGCCCGACTGAAATACTCGCCAAGCAGCACTTCTCAACCTTTACGTCGTTTTTTAAAAAGTACCCTATACAAATCGGACTCATCACCTCGTCAGGCTGTTACAAGTTTCCGTCGAAGGTGCACCCCGATAAGCCGACTGAAATATCTCGCACACAGCTTTTAAAGTGGGTGGCTAATGGAGAGGTACCAATCCTCATTGGTACGCATGCTCTTATTCAAAAAGCGGTGAAGTTTAAGCACCTCGCATACGTCATTATCGACGAGCAACACCGCTTTGGTACCGCGCAGCGACAGGCCCTCACACTCAAAGACGGCGTGGCACCGCACCTCCTCTCCATGACCGCGACCCCCATTCCGCGCACACTCGCCTTGACGCTCTACGGCGACCTCGACCTCACCGTACTCGACGAGCTCCCTGCTGGGCGTAAGCCTATAGATACGAAGATAGTGACACCACACGAGAGATCCGGCGCGTATACAAAAGTACGCGAACTCTTGGCTCAAGGTCGACAGGCGTACGTCATTTGTCCGCGTATCGACGAGCCGGATCCGACAAAACAGATGGCACTCCAGGCGCGCTCGGTCGCAGCAGAATTAAAAAATCTGCACAAGCTGTTCCCCGAATTCGTGATCGAAAAAATGCACAGCAAGATGAGTCCGAAGGATAAGGAGGACGTCATGGCCGCGTTTGAACAAGGAAAGATACACATACTCGTCTCGACGTCGGTGGTCGAGGTGGGCGTCAACGTCCCGAACGCGACGATTATTTTAATCGAAGGCGCAGAGCGCTTCGGCTTGGCCCAGCTCCACCAGCTACGCGGACGCGTGATGCGCTCGACGCACCAGCCGTATTGCTTCCTCATGGTAGACAAAGCGAGCTCCTTAGGGAACGCGCGGCTCAAGGCGATACTGAAAGCAAAAAACGGATTCGAGCTCGCTGAGCATGACCTCGCGATACGCGGCGCGGGAGAACTCTATGGGCGCAGGCAGTGGGGCATCTCTGACATCGGTATGGAAGCCTTAAAAAATATAAAGCTTGTCGAGGCTGCTCGGAGCGAAGCATTCGCCCTCGTGTCTACAGACGCTGACCTACGCACCCTGCCCGACCTAAAAAAACAAGCCCTTCATACACTGAAGGACCTGCATTTTGAGTAGTGGGCGTGCCTGGACTCGAACCAGGGACCGCGGAGGTATAAGCTCCGTGCTCTAACCAACTGAGCTACACGCCCGTTCCCCCCTCACTCCTTGACTGTAAGCTCTGCACTCACACAGCTGAGCTAAGGGCGGATGCACTAACTATACAGTGCGAGGGACTACTTGCGAAGGAGTGATACAGACGGCGTATGCCAAGCCTATGAGAGCAAGTATGTATGAGTACAGAAGCGTGTACTGCGCCTCAGAGCTGAGCTCTATCTGAAGCATATCCTGGAGACCCACATCAAGTGCTATCGTACCCAACAAAAGAAAAAAGCTCAAAGTGCCTACTGCCTCACCGCGCTCCATGATACTTATGCAGTACGGAGCGTGTGCTCATTCTTTTGATGCGAGATGAGGGGAAAACTACCCACAACAAGGACTCCTAGGCATATATAACGAAGCAACTTTACCTCTTCTGCTGTCATACCTTCGGGCGAAGCGAGCACGGGGAGCATCGCGAGAACCCAAAGCAGACTCAGACACTTGACAATTTTTTGCATCGCCATACCCTACACCAGAATGAAAGGTCACGCAACCACCGCGTGCTCGATATCTTTTTTTACCTTCGGCGTGATGCCGTTAGCGATCAGTAGCTTCTCGAAATCGTCGCGCTCAATAGTTTCCTTTTCAACAAGCGTTCGAGAAATAGCGTCGAGCACGGAACGATGCTCAGTGATGATATGTTTCGCCTTCGCGTAGGCCTCGTCGATGATACGCTTCACCTCCGCGTCGACCTTAGCTGACATCGCTTCTGAATAGTCACGCTCGCCTATACCGCGACCAAAGAGCGCACGCCCACCATCACCCTCAATAGCGATCGTACCTATTGCGTCGGACATACCGTAGCGCGTCACCATGTCGCGTGCGAGTGCGGTCAAGACCTGTAGGTCGTTCGACGGTCCTGTGGTCACATCGCCAAAAATCTCTTTTTCAGCTACGTACCCACCAAGGGACACGGCAATGTCGTCGAGGAACTCGTTCTTCGACTGCATCTTCGTATCTTCCAAAGGAAGTTTGAGTGTATAGCCAGCAGCGCGTCCGCGACTGATGATCGAGATCTTGTGCACCGGGTCGGCAAACGGCAGTACGGACGACACAAGCGCGTGCCCTGCCTCGTGGTACGCCGTTATTTCTTTTTCTTTCTTGTTAAGTACGTGTGACTTCCTTTCAGGCCCGAGCATCACCTTTTCAATTGAGCGGATGAGGTCAAACTGCGCGACTTTTTTGCGATCCTCACGCGCAGCAAGGATGGCGCCCTCGTTCATGAGAGAGTAGAGCTCCGCGCCTGAAAAACCGGGCGTGCGTTCCGCGATTACCTTAAGATTTACATCCTCAGCAAGAGGCTTCTTGCGAGCATGAATCTTGAGGATCTCTTCGCGACCATCACGGTCTGGAAGGTCGATGGTGACGCGGCGGTCAAAGCGTCCCGGGCGCAGGAGCGCCGGGTCAAGAACGTCAGGACGGTTAGTGGCCGCCATGACAATCACTTTTTCATTCGGCTCGAAGCCGTCCATCTCAACAAGAATTTGGTTTAGAGTTTGTTCGCGCTCGTCGTTGCCGCCACCGACACCGGTACCGCGTACGCGCCCAACAGCATCTATTTCATCGACAAAAATAATTGCAGGTGCTGCGCGCTTTGCCATCTGGAACAAGTCGCGCACGCGAGACGCGCCAACGCCCACAAACATTTCAACAAATTCTGAGCCGGAGATTGAGAAAAACGGCACACCAGCCTCGCCCGCAACAGCGCGGCCGAGCAAGGTCTTTCCGGTGCCTGGCGCGCCCATGAGTAGTACTCCCTTCGGAATACGCGCACCAATGTCGAGGAACTTTTTAGGATTCTTTAAGAAGTCGACAATTTCCGTGAGCTCCTCCTTCGCCTCCTTCGCGCCCGCGACATCAGAAAAGGTGACGCGCTGGGCAGTATCTTTCGGGTCGATCATGCGCGCCTTTGACTGTCCGAAGGTAAACGCCTGCACGCCACCCTGGCGCATCTGCTTAGACAAGAACCAGATAAATACGCCAATCAAAATGAGTGGCAAGAGGATGGGTGCGAGTGAGAAGAACCAGTAGCGGAATCCTGACTGGTCCTTGACCTCTATCTGTACCGCCGCGAGCGCCTCTCCCGTGAGGCCGTAACTTGAGAGCGTCTCGGTGAGCGCGGCGTCGGGCTCCTTTTTCCCCTTCTTTTCAGTTTTGTCAGTGTAGGTGACGGTGAGTTCATTACCGGAAACAGCGATCGACTCTACCTGCCCCGCGCGTATGTCGGTTGCAAGCGCGGAGAGCGTCACGCTCGCGGGCGTAGTGTCGGTCCGAAACGCATACGAGTACGCGAGCGCAAGAAGAACAATGAGCGCGAGTGTGGTGGTGAAAGACGACCACGGATCAGTACTTCGTGGCGTAAGCGGTGACCAGCGCGAGCCGCGCTTATCGGTTTTTTTAGGTTTTTGCGATCGAGGAGGTGGCATATAGCGTAGTATATACGGTATGACTAGAAGGCGGAAGCAGGGCGCGTCGCACCAAGTCGAACAACTCGTTGCCTACGCACTCTGGGGACTAGTCGCGTTTGCGGTCGGCATGCTTTCTCTCTGGGTGACGTACGGCATCTTTCGGCTTCCGTACTCACTGTCGGTTGCTGTATCGGTCGCGGCCAACCTTATAACGCACTACACAACGAGTCGCTTGTTTGTCTTTACACGCTCAGGCCGCACGTATGAGGAGGGTTTTGCAATCTTTGCCCTCATCGGCGTGCTTGAAATTATTGGTATTACCGCTCTCGCGATAGCCCTCGTCGAATATGGCAGCGTCGATGAGTATGTGGCTCGCATCCTATCGGGCATTCTTGCGTCGATCATCGGTTTCTGGGCAAACGGTCACTTTACTTTCCGCGCGCTATGACTTTTTATATTCGCCATTTTAGACGGTTGGTGCGGTACGGCATCGTCGGGAGTATTGCCTTTGCCATCGACATGGCACTCCTTGTAGCATTCGATTTCCTACTCGGACTCCCCTACCAAGCGGCCGTCCCCTCAGCTTTTCTCATAGCGACATCTATTCACTATGTACTCGTGCACCGAGTTGCGTTCACAGACAGCGAACGACCAGCACATGAGGCATACCCATTCTTTCTCATCATTATGTGCGGAAGCGCAGCTGCAGTAACGGGGCTCGTATACGTGCTCGTTGAGTATGGCGGTCTGTCACTCTATGTCGCGCGAGTCGCGGTGTCTGGTATCGTGGGACTAGTTTCTTTTTACATGAATACGAAGTACAACTTTAGAATCGTATGAGCACAGATATCGTAAACAAAAAAGCGCGGCTCGAGTACGACATCCTGGATGAGTTTGAGGCAGGCATCGCGCTCGCCGGCTACGAGGCCAAGGCACTCCGCGCTGGCAAGGCCACGCTCGCGGGTGCGCGCGTCGTAGTGCGCGGCGGCGAGGCGTACCTCATAGGCGCCACTATCAGTCCGTACCAGGAGGGCAACGTACCCAAAAGCTACGACCCCGAGCGCGCGCGCAAGCTCCTCTTCTCCCGCTCAGAGCTTGCAGAGCTCGGAGGAGCAGAGACACAGCGAGGGTTGACAATAGTGCCTATAATGGTGTATAATAAAAAGCGCTTCATTAAGCTCCTGTGCGGCGTAGCGCGAAAGAAGAAAAAACATGACAAACGCGCTACACTCAAGGAGCGCGATGAGCGCAGGGACATCGAGCGTTCTTTGAAAAATCAATAAGGTCACTCGCGCGCAGCGCAGGCTCCTGCCCGCGCTGCGCGGGGGTGACCTGAATCGACAAAGAAATTACTTTCTTCTGTGCAACGTGGTGAATGTTGGAGAACACCTAAAATCTCGAACAACCAACAGTGTGAAAAACACTATGACCGCATCGTGGTTTACCCGTGCGGACTTTGCTTTCGCTCACGCCTAAGCAACATCATCTACACGACTCCTGATAGTGTAGCTCTGGTGTCATATCATCAGGATTATCTGAAAGCCTGCCCGCCTTTCAGAAACATGTAGGGCTCGGTATGCAGTTATCTTGTTTGTTTCTTACCTGCATGCTTAAACCTCGAAATAAACTATACGTTGTAGAATCGGTTTAAAGACCTTCTTTGGACGAGGGCTCATTACCCTCCACCTCCACCAATAAAAACTGCCGCAAGGCAGTCTTTTTATTGGTGGGGTGAGCATGCAAACTGCTGAGACGTGGTTGTATCGAATCGTTTGACGAATCGAAACTAGAGGAGTATAGTCTCGAAGCTTTAAGAGCGTGCTTAATTGTGGACTAATTCGCTTGCCGCCTCTACGGCTCGCGAACACTACAACGTTCTAGGCGTAGCTAGCCGTCCACCCCTACACTCAATGTCCACAGCTCAAGAGCGTGAATACCAACTCATTCATTCAGAGGCGAATGCTGGTGAAAGTCATATGATTATTGGTACAATAATCGGCATAATTGCTCTTGGTATTGTGCTTTCACACATACCCACCGAGGAAAACATGCTGGAATTCTTGCTACATACGCCCTATGGCCGGCTTGCTACTTTTTTGGGACTGCTGGGATTCGTTTTGGGAGTTCAAGGTTTCAGGAAACATTGGACGAACAGAGGTATACAAAGCGTACTAACGCGCCGCTAACTACTATGTCGCGAATTATGAATGAGGCGCGAGCATTGCGCGATGAAAGCTACGGGATTCAAAATGTAGCGGCTTCACTCGTGAAGTATGGTGTGGCTGGCGCTGGAGCATGGTGGGTTTTAGTGCGACTTATCGACCTAGGTGACGGTGATATAGACCCAGAGCATGCTGCTGTCGCTGAGACAGGAGCTTTCATAATCGCCATATTACCTCCCGTAGCATTTTTCTTGGCATATCTTGCTTATCGTGCTTCATCTTTGGTGTACAACAATAGAGCGAGAAAGCTCCCGAAGTCTTCTGGTCACTAAGCACATACCATACCGAGGATAGAAAATTTTAAGAAGCGATGGCGCGCTTCAAATGTGTACACTTCTGCGTACGTGCACAACTTGTTTGACAAAGATAGTAGTAGGAGTAAAATTTGCCCCGACCCATCTAGAGTAGAGGGAGGTGCGTCAAGTTATGTGACGTTGCAGAAGTTTGATCTTTCTTTTGCAGGGACTGCAAGGTAAAGATCAGGTTTTTGCACCTCCTACCGACTCCCCATGGGCCATTATTCGGCCTTTTTTTCATTTATGCAGCACGTACGCGTAGCCTCACCGGCTCAAGAACGTATGTCCCATGACCTTTCTTCCCTCTTCGAGGCTGTGTATGCTGAGCGGCCGATACTGCGCACACTTATCGCCCAGCACGGTACGCGTACCCTTCATGAGTACGCATCTCAGTATGTGGCTGATACTGGATACCCTGCCGCACGTCGCGACGAAATCATTGGAGTTATAGCACGAGAAACTGAGCGACTGTTCGGCACTGAACTCTCACGCACCATTTCTGAACAACTCAACAGAGAGTACATCGTCAATACTGCAGACCACGTTGGTCCAGTGACACACTCGTGGTTTGTAAGTACAAGCGCGCTTATTGGCGCCACACTCTCTCAGGGCTCTCGCGCCATCATCACTCTTGCATGCAGTAACGTGTCTCTTAACAACACCTCGTTCCCGCGAGGTGTTCTCTTTCACACTCAGAAAGGTTCTGAGATACGCGAACAGCGACTTTCGTTCCTTCCCAGCGACTCGCACGCCGCATCCGTGTACGGGTTTCGAGCATACACACGCGATGAAATACACAAGATACACAAGCTGCTCCGCGAGAAAGTACGCGCGCGTGACGTACCACAATCAGTTGCAGACAAGCTCGTGACACTCATAGATACCGTCTACGGCACCGAGTCGGCACTCTCGCAGGCATCATTCGCTGACCAAGTATCCACGACTAATCGCACACTGTGGCAGCACATGTTCTCGAACGAACAGGTACCCGAGCTCGTGTACCTTGAGCAAGAGCGGATCGTGATCGACGCACTCACACGATTCCACCTCACAGGCAGGTCAGTGGTATCAAAGATTCTTTTTAACCCAGAGTACACGGCACTCGCAGCATCACACTTTGATGGAGTCCCGAGCGCGTACGTACTTTCTGAAAAAAAAGGCACCTTCCTTTTCTGGGGAGCATCAAAAGATACTAGTTACCGCGTATCACTGTGGTACAAAGATGGCGCCCTCGAGTCATCTGACGGTACGGTGCGCATACCACTTACTCCTGAGTCGATCACGCGTGCACTCAATGATAAGCGTATTGTCCCGTCACTCTTACTTACATTTATCCTGCTTTCGTTCCATTACGGACTAAACTGTCTCGGAGGCTTCAATCAAATACACTATGTAACTGCAATGAAGGCAGCATACCTGTCCTTCCTTTCAGCGCGCGGCGAGACCGACGAATACACCCTCGCCACACGTGCAGTCACGGATAACACCAACGATGTAACGCTCGGGTACGTGCGCGATGGAGCCGCGCTTATTCCTGCCGACGGGCTCGACTTCTACCTGTACGGCACAGGCACTGCATGGGCGCACCTGGTATCTGACGTGCACACACTTACATTACGAGATGCATTTTTCCCCGGCATGCCAGCGTTCTACCGATGCACACGACCAGCATCGCAACTTAACCCAACACTCAGCACTATCACACCTGCACATATTACCGAGTACTTTGGCGTCGATAAGAAATTGACTCCGACCGTATCACTCTCATAAGACCATGCGCTCATCACGAAATTTTGGTCCAAAACGCGTTATTGTGCACGACGCACATATTCGAGAAAATGCTCAGAAGATTGCTGCGTACCTTGCTCAGCACAACTGCACAATGGCGATCTCGACAAAATCGCTTCCTCTTGAGCAGGGGTTACTCTCTATCTTTACGGAGAAGTACCCAGCGTACGATCTCCGTGCTGATAACCTAGCTGTACTCACTCAAGCTGGCCATCCCACTATTTCAAATCTCCACCTGCGAGGAGAGTCACACAGCATCATGCTGACAGATGACGATGACATAGCGTATGCACCTACCGGAGTGCAGGGCTACTACCTATTCTTTGATTTTGGCGACCGGCGCGAAGGATTTGTGCCTGAAGACGTTACACGTGTTGCAGACGCACTTCGTGGACGCGGGATCACATCAGTAGTACTTGCAAGCAACATTGGCTGCCTCTCAGACGTACCCCCAACTGACGAGTACTTTGCAGACTTCCTTACGCTCCGGGATGCATTCAGTGCACGCGGCATAACAGTAACAAAGTTTTCAGTCGGGGGATCGAACTGCATCCCACTCATCCACACGTTTGCGAGCCCTGTACCTACCGAAATACGCGCTGGTGAAGCGATACTGTTTGGTACGTATGCAAATGTAGATTCTGACCTACTCGCACTGAACAAAGAAAATCTGTTCCTTGAGGCATGGACACTTCGAACACTCGGGCAAGATGAAATCATGTTCGACTTTGGATACACCCATGCTGAACAGCACGAACTCCTGCCTTCTGCCTGCAAGATCGTGCGCCAGTCAGCAAACCACAGCGCACTCGCGCTTCCCGCAGCAACGGCACCTGAAAGGATTTTACTCCCCCTCCACTATCGAGGCCTTACGAAGCTTAGTCAGCAGCGCAACGTGGCATTTGTGCGCACGTCTCAGTCTGAGTGCAACGCTCAGAGCACCGCACGATCCGCTACTCAGTTACCCGTTCAACAAGCTGCCACGTAACGTATTGCTTCGTTAAAACACTATGGTAAAAAAAGAAGGCATGAATCACGATGAATCTGAGGAGTCAGATGCTGATACGCAGAACGCCAACGCGTTGACGCATGAAACCACCGCGCCACTGGTGAGCACGGAACGCGAAACAGAAAATACCGCGCATGCGGGCAACGCACACGAAAGTGGCTCTGAGCGTGATCCGGAGCGTCGGTACCAGGAAAACCTTGAGACGCTCAAGAAGGTTGAGGAAGCAGACGGAATGACCGCGTACGCGAAGGAGCGAGTAACTGAAGAGTCGTTCTATGGTAACGAAGACCTCACCGTGTATTGCTCCGATGAGCGTACGGAAGGATTTGGCCCGCGCGACCTGGGTGGCCCCCTCTTTGCACTCTTTATCCTAAAGGTTGACCGCAAGCAACTCGCGGCCGCGTACTGGGCTCAGGGTGTCCGCACACTCACCTCCCACCATGAGTGCGGCGCCGCGAAGGCGGCGTACAAAGCTGCGCACCCGGGTAGCGACCCCACCTGGGATGAAGTGAACGAGTTTGCCAAGCGAGAAACAGAAATGTTTGCACGCGAGTTTGCGGAGTACCAATTTGGGTATGAGCATATTGACGCCGCTCATATGGCAACGGACGGCCACTTCCACCCCGGAGTCTGCATCTACCTCGACGATGTTGGCGGCTTTAGTTGGCGACAGACAGACGGCATGCCTCAGGGATACAAGGTCTCGAGTACAGTCAGTAAAGACCCGGTCGCCGGAGTTGTGGCGCTTCTTGACCTCGTTGCCTTTGCTCAGGGGAATGCTGGCACTCGGATGCAAAAAGATGGCATCTCATTTCCTATTTATATAGTTGCCGCAACTCGCGAGGCGTTCGACGCTCGCTGTGCTGAGCTCCGCACCGCCATTCAGGGCAAGCCCTACGAGGCGAGCATTGTGTTTGAGATGATTGAGAAGCCTGAGAGCGTACCAGTACGCGAACACGCGAAAGACCTACTCAAATGAGAGACGAGGTGCTATAGTAGCGAATACCCGTGCCCACCCCACGCATCCTCATCAACTCGCAAATCCGCGCGCCTGAACTCAGGGTTATTGGCGCGCAGGGTGAAAACCTCGGCGTTATATCGCTCGCAGACGCACTGAAGGCAGCTCGCGAGGCAGGACTCGACCTCATTGAGGTAAGTCCGGCCGCCGTTCCTCCGGTTGCTAAAATCATGGATTATGGTAAATTTCAATACGAGCAGCAGAAGAAAGAGCGCGAGGCACGGGCGAAATCCCACTCCACTGAAACCAAGTCCATACAGGTGACGGTTACTGAAGGAGAGAACGACCTGACCCGCAAGGCTCGCGCTGCTGCAGAGTGGCTCCGTGAGGGCCACCGGGTGAAGGTCGAGCTCACCCTACGGGGCCGGTATAAATACATGGACCCTAAGTTTCTGAATGAACGGCTCGAACGCTTTGTAAAACTCGTTCCGGAGGACTACAAGGTCGCTGAAGCGCCGCAGCGAGGGCCCCGAGGCATCTCTACGGTCCTTGAAAAGTCCGGAAAGAAATAATATGAAAACCAACAAATCCTACACGAAGCGGCTCCGCGTGACGAAGCGTGGCAAGATTATCGGACGCAAAGCCGGCCAGAACCACTTTAACGCCAAGGAGAGCTCTAAGACCAAGGGCAAGAAGGGTCGCGCATTCCACATTGAAATGACCGCGCAGGACCGAGCCCGCTTTCTTCCCCACAGCTAAGCTTACTAAGATTTTGACAACACCCATATGGCACGCACCAAAGGAGGACCAAAGCAGCTCAAGCGCCGAAAAAATATTCTTGCACAGACCAAGGGCTATCGCCATGGACGCAAGTCCAAGAAGCGCGCAGCGCTTGAGGCGATCAAGCACGCAGGTGCCTACGCCTTTAAGCACCGACGCGCTAAGAAGCGCGAGATGCGCGGACTCCACATCATCCGCTTGAACGCGGCGCTCCGCGAGAACGGCTTTAAGAACTACTCAACGTTCATCGGACTCCTCAAGAAGAAGAATGTGATGCTCGACCGCAAGGTGCTCTCTGAGATTGCGATGAAACACCCCGAGTCCTTCAAGCGCTTCCTCGCTAAACTCTCCTAATCTGAAACAATATAAAACCGTCCCGCTCATCGGGACGGTTTTTATATCTCGTAGACCTCCCCTTCCCTAGGGACGTCGACTGGGGTGCCCAGGAAGCCCGTGATGCGCTGAGCTAGAAAGGTGGCCGCTTCCGTCTCGCCAAGTACCACAAATACTCTCTTTGGACCCGTCTCCTCAACATAGGCCATGAGGTCGTCTCGATCAGCATGGGCCGAGTAGCCATCTGCTATGCCGATCTTTGCTCGAACCGAAACTCGCGCTTTGTCTATCATCACTGTCTTCTGACCGTCACGCAGACGCCTCCCTAAGGAGCCGGGTACTTGGTATCCTACAAAAAGAAGGTGTGTATCGGGCGAGCCAAGGTAGATGCGCTCGTGGTGGCGTATTCTGCCCCCATGAGACATGCCCGCGCCGGCAATAATGATTTTAGGTGGCTTGACCGAATCAATCGCGGCCGACTCTTCAGTATTGATCGTAACCTTGAGAGTACGCGCGGCCAGTGGGTCCTTGCCGTCTTCTACTGCGCGTCGCAGTGTAGGAGACAGATACTTGGGGTAGCGCATATACACCTCCGATATACGCGCGGCAAGCGGTGAGTCGAGGTAGAGTGGTACGTCCGGAATAGTTCCTTGATCCGTCATTCGATCAAGGGATGCGAGGATAATTTGTGTCCGCTCAAGTGAGAAGGCAGGTATGAGGAGGACACCTCGACGCTTCACGGTCTCACGCACCGCATCTTGAAGAACAATGTCTGCCGCCTCGGGGTCACCATGGAGGCGATTGCCGTACACCGACTCGGTCACGAGGACATCCACGTTCGGAACGATCTCGCGCGGCGACACAATCGCGGGGGTGCGCCGCCCAAGGTCGCCTGTAAACAAGATGCGCTTCCCCTCTACTTCTACGAGGACTGTCGCGGATCCTAAAATATGCCCCGCGTCAAAAAAAGTGACCCGAGCATCGCCCACGGTGATAGGCTCGTGGTAGCGCGTGCGACGGATGAGCGCATACGCGCGCTCGAGGTCGGTACGAAGGTACGCGGGCTCGTGCCCACAGCGGTCGGCATCGTGCGCGAGGTGTGAGACCGCATCCTCAAGCATGATGGGTATGAGGTCTGCGGTCGGCTCCGTGGCATACGCCGGCCCATGGAATCCATCTCGCACCAGTTTGGGAAAAAGGCCAATGTGGTCAGCGTGCGCGTGCGTGAAAAAGATAGCATCAATATCTGCCGGATTGTACGGAAAAGGATCGGTATTGACCGGGTCACACACATCTCCTGACTGCGCAAAACCGCAGTCAATCATAATGCGCGTAGTACGCGCTCCGGTTACCGTTACGATAAAGTTTGATCCGGTGACGCGGCGGGCGCCGCGGACAAACGAGAGCGAAACTGCCATACTGCAATCATACCGTACGCGCCGGCCGCCCCAAGGGTATCCATAAATAGGTCGAGTGTCGTATCAAATACAAAACGATCCTCTATAGCCGCAAGGCCGATGGCTACCTCGAACCCCTCCCACCCAACGCCGACGGCGAGCGCTATGAGGAGCGCCGCGGGGCGAAGTCCGAGCGCCGCTACTGCAAGAACGACGATGAGTGCACCGCCACTCGCATGCATAAGTATGTCAAACCACCAGTATGTCCAATACCAAGAGTACTGAAGCGCTGCTAAGTGCGCCAGAAGGATGGCAGTAGAGAGGAGTGTAGCCAGCGTAAGTAATGTGAGTCGCATGTATGCAAAACCCCGTCAATCGCGGACGGGGGCTCGCGTGGGGTACGGCTTCGGCAATTACCCGAGCTTGCGCTCAGGTGGGTGCCCGCAGCTCTGCGCGATTTGAACCGTGAGGCTCAGCTCTCGTAGGCGATGTAAGGCTCCCTAAGGTTTACTAACCGGATAATTGCCGGCCGAAACCCCACCCAAGTATATCAGCTACTCAAGTATCCCGTCCAAATTCACATCGTACAGGATCTGCTCTTGTACCAGGCGGTAGCGAGTTACTTCATCGGGTGTGAACCATACTAAGAGCTCACGCTCGGCCTCTTCGGCCGACTCTGAACAATGCAAAATATTGCGGATTGCCCTGCCATCAACGGCGGCATGTTCATACGAGTCAATAGAGAGATCTCCGCGTATCGTACCAACATCAGAGAGCGTTGGTGCAGTATCACCAGTCAGTTTTTTAACGACAACAGGCGCCATCGCTCCCTCGACAACAAGGGCTACGATGGGACCGGAGCACATAAATGCAACATTTTGTTCAATAATCCCTTTGCCGTAATCAATCGCTGCTTTTTCAATAGGCTTGCCTGAAGCGGTGCGGTCTTCAATAATCTTATTGCCCTTTCGGAGGAACCACGCGTCATCCTTGTGGTAGTGATCAATAACCTGATCACGGGTCGCGATGAGCATTTTCATCGCCGTGATTTTGAGCCCGGTCCGCTCAATGCGCCCAATAACTTCACCAATAAGGGAGCGCTGGACTGCGTCTGGCTTTAAGAGCACCAAGGAGCGCTGCTTCTGTAACATACCCGTACAGTACCACGCAACAAGAGTGCTGACTACAGCTGCTTTTTTAGCTGCGCATACTTCTCTCTGATCTCGTCCTCAACGGCAGCGCGCGGTCTTCCGAAGCGCTGGAACGACAATTGCTTCAGTGTCTCTATATTAACTGCATCACCAGATACATATGGCAGTGCGTCAAGCGTAAATGGAGGGAGCGGTGAGTTGTTTGCGAGGAGGCGCACATACGCACTAAAGTTCGGAATTTTCAGCACATCGGTGGGTGAAAATATGGGAGTTAACTGCTTTGAAAGAAACTCGGCGTCATCGGGTCCCACGCGAAACACGGCCATAGAGCCGACATTTCCGAACACTGCGTCGCGGATGCGCGGGTACAGTTGTCCTAAAAATTGGTGCGCCATCGTAAGCGAGAGACCGAACTTTCTTGCCTCGGCAAGGATAGTTGATATTGAGTCGGTCGAAATGTTTTGGAACTCGTCGAGATAGAGGTAAAACGGCGGCGGTTTTTTACTCGGATCGCGCGCAAGCGCGGTCATAAGAAACTTGCCTACGATGATGAGACCGATAAGGTTTGCGTTTTGATCGCCGAGGCGACCCTTCGACAGGTTTACCAAGAAAATTTTCTTGCTGTCCATTATGTCTTTGAAGTTGAACGAGCTTCGCTGCTGCCCTACGATCGGTCGCATGATCTCATTCGCAATAAAGATGTCGAACTTTGAGGTAATGTACGGCACAATGTTTTTAAGCGACCCCTCGCCGGAGACGCGCTCTGCAATATCTTCCCAGAAATGGGATACCACTTCGTTCTTACAGCGCGAGAGCTTGAGGCGACGGTAACTCTCATCAGAAAGCACGCGTGCAATGTCCATGAGCGTCGAGCCGGTGTCTGGATCCTCGACCACGAGGAGTGCTGCGTTTCTAAAGTACTGCTCGAAAATCGGACCAAATGCCTCGGGCACTTGCCCGTAGAGCTTTTGAAATATCTTGAAAAGCTCGTCTACAACGAACGTTTTTTGCTCTGGAAAGCGCGGATCGTACTCGAGCATGTTGAGTCCCATCGGCCGGTCGGTAAATGCTGGATCAAAGTAGATCACATCGTCGTACCGCTCTTTTGGAATGCGCGAGAGAATGTCAATTACATCCGCACCATGCGGGTCAACAAAGCAGACACCCTCGCCATTTTCGATATCTTGAATGATGAGGTTTTTGAGAAAATTGGTTTTACCGGTACCGGTCTGACCTATCACATAGAGGTGACGCAGTCGATCGTTCGGCGTCATGCGTATATCTACTGTCACGCCTGCATGAGTATTTCTGCCAAGAAGTACTCCTGATGTCGGGACACCAAGAGGCGCAGGTGCGTACTTGCCGCCAGCGGTTTTAGCCTCGCGGCTCGTAGTACCACCGGCAATCGCGAGATGGAACACGGTTGCGAGCTCTTGAAGGTTCATAGGCATACAGGGACTTGCATACAGGAGCGGAGAGCGTATCTTCTCAAAGAACTCATTGTACAAAGCGCCCCAAAAGGACTCGATGGGTCCGGGATCAAACGTGCGGAAAATAAACGATCGGAGGAGCGCATGCTCATCGCGAGCGGTTTTCGGAAAGCGGACTTTAAAGCGATTGCCCTGTATGTCCTCGAACTGGTTTAGAACGAGCTCGAACTCATGCATCAGCGCGTCGGCTCGCTGCGCGGTGCGTGCCGACACCACAAAACGCATATTGACGCCCGATATGACGCTCCGCATTTTTTTCTCTATCTGGTTTACCTGAATAGCATCTGCCTCGTAGTCTTTTTCTTTTTTCTCTTTGGAAGAGAAAATATCCATGACAGTGCTCAAGAATTTGGGCGCATGTTTCCGCATAAAGGAAAGACGTCCGAGCAGTCGGTGTTTCCGGTACACCTCCGCGCCCGACATCTTGCCGGACCGTAGGTCATCGAGCACTGACTTAAACCGTTTAGTCCAATACTCCCCCGCTGACGCGACGGAAAACTGGAGCGCCGCACCCTCACCCTCTTTTGACATCCGCGACATGACCGCGAGGAGCTGGTTGAGCGGATCATTCACGAACTGATCGGCCGTTCGTATAGGAAGGCACATTGGCCGATACAGCGTTAGGTACGCAATACGCGTCACCCCGAATTGATTGAAAGGGTTGTAATCTTTTTTGAGTTCGTGCACGTGCGCATCATGGAAGTGCGCATGTATCTGCTTTTCAAACAGCTCCCGACGCTTCCGAGGCACCGCAACATAGAACACTGCATCCTCTTCTGCTGAAGAGACGGCGAGTTCCATAGTAAAGTGGTCTTTGTGAATGGCGCGGCGCTTCCTCCAGTCCTTGAAAAAAATCATATCGGGGAGCCCGGCAAACGGAATGACTGCCTGGTAGAGGAGCTCCATCTGCGTCACGATGTCCGTCAGTGACCCGCCATGATTCCCACTCATCTCTGGCACCGTCACCTCAAGTACCGTAAAGTCGAGCGCACGGCCTATGTCGCTTTTCGGGTCAAGACCGGGTATAGACGTACCCTCAGCACGCATCGAGGTGAGGAGATTGTGGAAATCGTCTTCTAGGTGCGGATTTTTAATTCGATCAAGTTCGCGAAGCGCGGCCGGAAGACCTCGCTCGTTTAAAATGGAGAGGAGCTCCTCCATATCTTTGTCATTGGCCTCAGGGGTGAGTTGTACTTTGAACTCGGGCTTTCTCTCGATGGGTTGCGTGGGGATCATTGGCCCCTCCACAGGCATGTCGAGTATGTCATCGTGAGACTGAGAAGCCCCGCGTCTGCCGCCGCCGTACCCGCCGCTTCGCGTATCTTCTTTCTGCTTATTCAAATTCTGCTCTGGGGAGAGATTTTTTTCAGGCGGCGCGTCGAAACTTGGAACCCCTGGGTTCACCATACGCCTAGTATAACGCGCTACAGAACGGTCAGTATTTCTGCTTCACCTGCGCGAATGGCTACCGTGTGCTCCCAGTGTGCCGCGCGAGTACCGTCTTTTGTCACATATGTGTAGCCGTCAAACTTGAGACGGAGGCGCGGAGTACCGAGGGTAAACATAGGTTCAATCGCAAGCACCATTCCCGGCTCGAGTAACTCGCCCTCGCCCGCGTCACCCACGTTCGGCACATACGGCTCCTCGTGGACCGCATGCCCGACTCCGTGCCCGCCAAGTTCAAATACAATACCGTATCCTGCGCGGACTCCCGCCTTTTCAACCGCCGCTGAAATATCTCCTATGCGACCACCTCCTCGAGCCGCCGCAATACCGGCGTAGAGCGCGTCACGCGTTGCCTCCGCGAGCGCCGCGTCTTCCTGACGCGCAGTGCCGGCAATCACCGTGACCGCGTGGTCGGTTATGAGTCCAGCATGGAGTACTCCGCCGTCGAGCTTTACCACATCACCGTCTTTAATGACGCGATTATTTTCAGTAGGTATACCGTGTACCACCTCCTCGTTAACCGATATGCAAATAGCGGACGGGAATGCTCGCTTGGCGCCACGCGGGCGATAGTTTAAAAACGCGGGCACATCGCCTGCAGCGCGAACTGTTGCCTCGAATTGGTCATTGAGCTCCTTGAGAGTCACCCCGGGACGTACACCGTCTCGAGTAACTGCTATCGCGTGCGCGAGGCGTTTACCACCTTCGCGAAGCGCGATGATTTCCGCCTCTGTCTTGATACGTGCCATACCACTACATTTCTGAAAACTTGGCCATCACCGCGGTATGGATATCATCAATTGAGCCTATACCGTTCACGTCTAAGACAGCACCTTTTTCTCGGAAGAACTGGAGCGCGGGCGCTGTCTCGCGCTCATACGCCTCAAAGCGAATCGCAATCTTCTGCTCTGAATCTGAGTCGGGGCGATTGCCTGCCTTGGCGCGTAGGATCTGTCGAGCCCGAGCATCATCTTCCGAGATGTCGAGATTGATAACGCGGTACGGACGCCCAAGCCAGCCGGTGACCTCATGAAAAAGTTCTGCTTGCGCGAGCGTGCGTCCAGAGCCCTCGAAAATAAGACCGGCCTCGGGTGAGAGGTAGATCATGGCATCGATCGTCAGGTAGTCTGCGAACCAGTTTGGAATCAGGCGCCCAGCATCGTATTCACGCCTGATATGCTCGCCCAAGGTGTCACGATGCTCGCGGAGCTCGCGAAACTTTTCTCCCGTTGATACAACATGGAAACCCGTTGCCTCTGACATGAGGCGGGCCTGCGTCTCCTTACCGGAACCCGGGCGGCCCATAAATAGAATGGTTCGAGCCGGACCGTGCTTAGCGTGTGGCATGTCTTTACTCTAGCACGTAGCCCTCTTTTTTTAGAATAGCGACAACCTCCTCTATCGCAGCGTTGAGCCTGCCCTCCTCGTTTACAATCCGATAGTCGTACCATGGCGCCTCGTCAGCAATCTCGCGACGAGTAAAGGCGAGTCGCTCTTCCCACTCGGCCTCGGTCATTGCGGAGCGCGCGCGCACGCGGTGCTCAAAGGCGTCTAATGAGCCCGGCATTATAAAAAAGGTTGTGGCTCCATACTGCTCTTTAAGGTAGCGAGCGCCGACGATCTGAATCTGAAACGCAACGATCTTCCCATCGCGAAGCTTAGCGTCAAGATCGGGCTTATACAGTCCATAGTAGGTATCGGTGTCAGCGCGGTGATAGTGCTCAGGAATCTGCCCTTCGTCAACTCGCGTTAAAAAATCTTCGCGAGAGAGGAAATAGTAATTCACTCCCGACTCTTCCTGCGGGCGAGGGCTACGTGTTGTCGCGTTAACCGCAAACACGATGCGCGGGTACCGTGCGATGAGACCTCGAATAATTGAGTCTTTACCACTTCCCGTAGGACCCGCTATAGCAAAGACATTCTTCATACGAGCAGTGTAACAAAAAACCTCCTAGTCGCGCTGAGAGAGCCACGGCGCGAGCACAGCGGCTGCTTAGTACTCTCTGAGAGAGATCTGTGCGTCGATTTTGCGGACGACGTCGAGAACGACGGACACCACAATGAGGAGCGCAGTACCACCAATAGCCAAGGAGGCAATACCGGTGACGTTCTCAACAATGAGTGGGAAGACGGCAATGACGCCCAGAAAGACCGCGCCCACGAGCGTGATGCGTGTAATGACACGACCGATGTACTCCGCAGTGGTCTGTCCTGGCCGAACGCCCGGAACAAACGCACCGTTTTTCTGTAGATTCTGCGCCATCTGCTGTGGGTCAAAGGTAATAGCGGTAAAGAAGTAGGTGAACAAAATAACACAGAGGAAGTAGAGAACTCCGTAGACTACCGATGCGCCGGTATAGGTCGTAAGCATTGTGGCAAGCGCAGAGAGTGCGCCGAGTCCGGCATTAGCGAGGTACGCAAGGCCGATTTCAGGAAGCGAGAGTATTGAGAGCGCGAAAATGATTGGCATCACGCCTGCCTGGTTCAAACGTAGCGGTAGATAGGTAGGAACACCGCCTGAAACTGCCGTTCCCACAACGCGCTTAGCGTAGGTAACGGGTATTGGCCGCTCTGCCTCGGATATGTACACAACTGCATACGTTACCGCGAGCGCAACCGCACTGAAACCAACATAGAGAGGGATCTGCGACGGGTCAAAGGTAAACAAAAGCTGTGCGATGGTCGAAGGCAATGTCGCGACGATGCCGGCGAAAATGATGAGTGACACGCCGTTCCCGATACCGTACTCAGTGATAAGCTCACCGATCCACATAAGGAGCATTGAACCCGCGACCGCGACCGCGACATTCATAGCGAAGAAGAACCAGTTGCCGTGTATTAAAATGCCTTGCGCCTGAAAGTAAAGCAACAAACCGACTGCCTGAATGATGGCAAGCGGTACGGACAATACGCGCGCATACTGCGAAAAGCGCCGGCGACCGATCTCCCCCTCCTCGGTGTACATCGCCTTCAGTTTTGGCGCGATAACCGTCCCGAGCTGCATGATGATAGACGCCGTAATGAACGGCGCGACGCCGAGCATGACGATAGAGAGGTTTGAAAGTCCTCCGCCGGTAAATACGTTTAAAAATCCGAGTGCCTGCGACTGTGCAAAAAAGGTTTCGAGCCGCAGGGCGTCAATGCCCGGAAGTGGTATGACCGCAAGTGCGCGGAACAAGATAAGACCTCCGATCATGAAGCCGAGCTTTCGCATGATCGACGGATCCGTAAGGATAAGTCGTAGCTTTTGCGTGAGTGCCTGCATGCTAGGCTTCAATAGAACCGCCCGCACGCTCAACTGCCGCGCGTGCATCTGCTGATGCCGCGATGCCCTTGACTATCGTGAGCTTCTTAGTGAGCGCGCCGCGCGCGAGGATCTTCATTGGTGGAACGTTACCCGAAACGCGTCTGACGATACCGTTTTTGATGAGCGCTGGAACTGTGACACGATCGCCAGCTGAAAACGCGCGCTCAAGAGCTTCAAGCGTCACGATGGCATGCGGAACCATGGGTCTCACTGTGCGTGAGCGGTTCTTGCCAAAGCCACGACGCTTTGGCATCTTCTTGATGATGTCGCGCCACTCTGGTCGGCGCTTGTTGCCGGCGCGCGCAGTTTGACCCTTGCCGCCGCGTCCGCTTGTCTTACCGCGCTTACCACCGCGGCCGACACGGCGTGCCTTCTTAAGTCCTTGCGGTCGTGAGAGTGATGAGAGGGTCATAAATATGAAATTACTTTTTGAGCTTCTTGAGAGCGTCGACTGCGGCGCGTGCGATGTTGAGCTTGTTCTTAGAACCGGAGAGGATCTTGCTGGTCACGTCTTTAATGCCGGCAAGCTCGAGCACTGTTTTGACCGATGAGCCGGCGACAATACCGCGATCCGGCGCAGGGCGGATTTCTACAATACCAGAGCTGTTTTTTGCCATGACATCGTGCGGAATAGACATCTGCTCTGTAGTGCGGACGCGGAACATGTTGCGCTTCGCGTCGCGAAATGCCTTGTCTACAGCAAGCGCCGTGTCGCCTCCCTTTCCAATACCAATACCGACGCGACCCTTGCGGTCACCGGCAACAATAGCCGCAGAAAATGAGAAACGGCGTCCGCCTGCCACAACACGGGCAACACGGCGGAGCTGGATGATCTTTTGATCAAACTCGGATCGTGGCTTTTCCTCGCGACGGCGCGGTGCTCCACGGCGACCTCGGTCACCACGATCTCCGCGACCTCGACCGGCGCGCTCGCGCGGTGCTTCCGCGAACGTTGACTCGACTCCCGGATTCTCAGTTACTGGTTGTGGTTGATCAGTCATAAAATTTAAAATTGAAGTCCTGCTTCGCGAGCCGCGTCGGCGAGTGCCTGGACACGGCCGCCGTAGGTAAAGCCGCCGCGGTCGAACACAACTTTAGTAATACCCTTCGCAATCGCTGCCTTGGCTACCTCTGCGCCAACCTTCTTTGCCTGCTCAAGCTGTGAGAGCTTAGATCCTCCGAGTGAAGTCGCTGCAGCAAGCGTGGTTCCCGTATCATCATTGATCACCTGCGCGTACACATACTTGTTTGAGCGGAATACAGCAAGACGAGGGCGCACATCGGTGCCATGCACCGAGCCACGAATCCGGCGATGGCGCCGCGCTCGGAGATCTGCTTTTGTCTTTGGTGTGAGTTTAGACATACGAGGAATGATTACGCTGCGGCCTTCTTACCCTGCTTCTCACGCACGTACTCACCGGCGTAGCGGATACCTTTGCCCTTGTACGGTTCAGGCTTCTTAATTGCGCGAACATTTGCCGCAAACTGTCCAACGGCCTCTTTATCAATACCTGAAATGGTAATGTTATTTTTCTCCACAGCCGCGTCGACTCCTGCTGGGATCGTAATGATGACCGGGTGTGAGAATCCTACCTGGAATTTAAGGTTCCGCCCCTGAAGCTCTACTTTGTATCCGATACCTTGAAGCTCGAGCTTCTTTTCATACTTCGCAGTTACTCCGCGGAGCATATTTTTGACATGTGAGGTAAAGGTCCCCGAGAGCGCGCGAGAAAGCTTATTGGTAGCGCGTGGCGTGACAAGAACGCCGTCCGCACCAACCTCTATAGAAACTGATGGGTGCACTGCTTTCGTAAGTTCACCAAGAGGGCCGCGCACTGATAGCGCACCGTTAGTCATCGTGACGGTTACATTTGCGGGGACTGCGATGCTGTTTTTGGCAAGTCGAGACATAGTGGTTACCAGATTGCGAACATTGTCTCTCCGCCTACCCGGTTACGGCGTGCGTCAGCATCGGTCATGATGCCGCGCGGAGTTGTGATAACGACGTGCCCTTTCCCATTTTTATAGCTGTGCATATCGCGAACAGGCGCATACAGTCTGCGGCCTGGTTTGGAGATACGCTTAACGCCGTGAATGCGCGGCTCGCCGTCTGGGTCATAGATGAGCTCGACTGTGAGCGTCTTGTGCGCACCGTCTGCGTCTTCAGTAATCTCCCCGAGGTAGCCCTCGCGTTTCAGTACAAGCGCGATCTGATGCTTAAGGTTTGAAAACGGAACAGATACATGCGTCTTGCGCACCGCAACGGCGGTAGTGAGACGGTTAATGAAATCGCCAATGACGTCAGTGACCATAGAGTTACCAGGATGCTTTAGTAACACCGGGAAGCTCGCCACGGCGCGCCATTTCCCTAAACTGCTGGCGTGAGACGCCAAACTGGCGCATATAGGACTTTGCGTGGCCGGTTATTGAGCAGCGGTTTTTAATACGGACCGGGCATGCATTTTTCGGAAGCTTCTGGAGAGCTTCGTAATCTCCCGCAGCCTTAAGAGCTGCGCGCTTTACCGCATAGCGCTCCGCCATGCGCATTCGCTTTGTATTTCGGGCGAGTTGTGACTTTTTAGCCATACTTTCGCGCCTTCAGGGCGTCCTCGTATCAATAAAGATAAAAGAATGTGCGCCTTAAACGCTTTGGGCATACTACCACCCGCTACCTCGGCGGTCAACAGGCGCCTTAGCGCCCCACCCTGCCTATAGATGCTTCCTCTGCCAAGCCAAAATGCAGAGCGACCCTACAACAAAAAGCATCGACATAAGGAATGCGACCGAACTCTTGTCAAAGCCGTAGAGGAAATCAGTGCGGTACTCGGGCGCTAAAAATACTGCAAGCACTGACATAGGGATCCATACTAGTGCAAAGCTGCTCCATGTATTAAATATTTTTTTTGACGTACGAGAAACAAGGAGAAAAGTCAAAAAGAATATAATGAAAGGCTGAAGTGGGAGGCCGAAAAAATAGTTCCAGCTCATGCACCAACGCCAACTATCTCCGCACAAGTAGAAAGGTTGAAGCGCTCCAGAAATCAAAGCTAAAGCAGCTCCAATACCGAGAAACGTCATCCAAGTTTTTGTGTTCATTGCTGAAATTGTACTGAACCAATAAGCATACTTACGATAGCTGCACCGTATCGCAAGATGTCATCTATATAATCCCATGCAAACTGGAACGCGATACTCCAGAGGGCGCGTGCAACGATAGTCATATTTTGCACCTCACCCTCATCTAAAAGTGCTGGTGCTTGCTCAATACTCTCCCTCACACCTTTTTCAAATTGCCGTACCTGCTCTACTGTCTGAGCGACGTCAGGTTGAACGGCGGCAATCGCCGCACCGAGCACTCGACCCTGTGGCGCTGGCAGTGACTCTATTGATGGTACGGACTGCTGTACCTCAGAATCTGCCAGTACCTCGGAAGGCTGGGTATTAGGTAGAACAGGATCTGGCAGTTTACGTACAACAGTCACAGACTCTTGGCCCGTAACCTGGCTCGATACAATCACTCCGCCGCCCAAGGACGCTACCGCAGGACTCACTGGTGACAAGGTCGGCGCGGGCGCAGGGGGTGGCGGAAGTGTGACCGAACTATTCAGGTTCGGTGAGAGTGTGTGCTCATCGACTCCATCCCCGTCTTGATCTATATGGAGCTTACTCAACCCGCTGTACCCCCCTGCCGTTGCTAGAGCGACGCGTGTCTCAGGCGATACGGGCAAATCTTCAAACCGGGTAAAGGCCTGCACAGCGTCACCCTCTCGCTCCTCTACAACGAGTGTAAAAGTTCCACTGCCCGTACCAGTGAGATGTGCAGATACAGGACTACTGGCATCAACAAACGCATAGGACGAACTTCCGAGCGTGATGAACCGTGAGTTTGGTATGCCTTCCGACAACTCTCCTGTTGTCGTGGATACGCCAGTCATACGACCCTCGCTGTCGTAGAGCGCGAGTGTGAGCGGCGAGTGAAGCGATATAAGGAGCCGGCGCTGCCCGGCGGCCGGCTGAGTGTCGCTGAGGTGTGAATACGCAGACACAGGCGCCCGTGTCTTGGTAATGGTATCTGCGATAAAATTAAGTACTGGATCGGCTTCTAAAAGGCGAGAGTGCTCAAAATTTCTAAACCCTCCAAGAGTAGCAATCAAGTTCGACCGATTATGCACGTCGAGATCGAACCAAAACCTCTCACCACCTGACATCCATAGCGCACTGGGTGCGACTACTGTACCGTCACCATTCACACTAAATCGCGCGTTCGGCTCTACGCCACTCGGTCCGGATGAGTATGTTATTCCTTTCAGCGTCTCAACACCCCACCCGCCTATCTGCACGACCGCAATTTCTGCGGGATGTACCCATCCGTCAATCGATTCATGGAGCGTTCGGGCTGACGCAAGGAGGTTCTGACTGAGCGCAATCGGCTGATCAATATCGCCCTCTGGTAGTACCTTACCGAACGCACTGGTAAGCACTTCAGCGAGCTGCGACTGAGAAGAAATAGACGCACCAAACTGACTGCGCCACGCTGGTACACTCGAGTCGAACGTAACGACCGAGCTGTCTATGGATTGAAAATAGGCCTCCGTGGGCAATAGGTGGTAAAACATCGGCGATGTAGACGCAAATGCGCGTGCTACCTGCTTAGAAAGCACAAGTCCATAGAGGAGCTCTTGGCGAAATCCGTGCATGCCAGCAGCAATCGCCATTGGTGTACCCACCTGAGGAGCACCAATCAGTATGATGGAGTCAATGTACCGAGCTGCATCGTCACCAAGCGTTTCCGCAAGGCGTTTAGCTATGATCCCGCCATAGGAGTGCGCAATCACGGTGACCTTCCCCGTACGAGACGTTTCCGCTAAATGGCGGAGCTCCTGCACAATATACGGCGTTGACGTAGGAGCGAGGAGACCTGTGAAGTAAATACGACCATCGGTTTCATACCCGCGTGTAAGTAACGAGTCGGGTGAGAGTCGCCAGTCGTACGCAATAGGTTCCCAGTCGGCAATTTTTCCATCAGCCTTCAGCGCATCCATGCGGGTTATGAATGACTTGTAGATATTGAGTCCGGTAGGTGTTTCATCAAGAATGTCGTGAGTCTTCACATAGATGTCATCTCGCACACCTTCACCGAAGTCATTCAAAAAGAGGTCGCGCACATCATCGTTGTGCATCGGCTCCCACAAGCGATCCGTACCTCCGGCGTAGTCAGGCCGATACAGTCTCGAACCCTCAATGCCCGGCAAAAACAGCACATTAGAGTTGCAATTTTCAACACACACAGTATCCGCTATGCTCGGTCGAAACGCCGAGGATCGCATGGCTGAGGCAGTGCCATCGATTCGTGCAGTAAATCGAATGTAGACGGACTCAGGAATTGTTCCGGAGCACTGCTCGCAGGCAATTTCGCTATCGCTTTCATCATTCCACAAAACCCACGTGGTCGGCGATGTCATGCGCAGCGAGAAGTAGCGCACGTACGGCGGCACCGCAAGCGTCAATTCAGTGGTCTGACGCGCCTCAATGTCACACGTAGTAGGATACGTTTCTAGTATCACAAAAAAAGGCCTGCCATCGTTGTTCGGCGTCCTGAGGCGCATATGGAGGTGCAACAACCCTCCTACGTACTCAGCACGCTCATGCGAGTCGAATAAATAACCTGATGACAAAGCGGCTACGCAGTCTGGATTACGCAGCACAGTATCAGGAAACTCGGGGGGCACTGCTCCCTCACGTATTGCCACAGTGCGAGTGTGAGCGTAACTTGCACCACCGTCTATAAAAGGCCGAATGAACGCGCGTGTGTACGCAGGATACGGAGGTACCGTAACCTCGCTCACCTTAACGCCCAAAGTGTCATCCCATACTTCAATTTGAGTAGCTGACGCGAATCGAATACTCCACTCAGTTGAACCTGGCGCAAGTTCGGTCGTAAAACGCTTTGAGCCAATCTCTAGGCACTCATCTGAGATGAAATACACGTCTACTGAAAAAGAACGGCCATCTTGAAGCTCGGGCTGCAGAGACAGTCCCATCCTAAGGAGACCCGATTCATAATAAACCTCCTCCCGGTCAGAGAAAAAATACCCGGTCGCTAAAATACTCGACTGCCCGCATGGATCAGAAAATAGCGCGAGAACTGAACGCGGTACTCCATAAAAAAAAATGGCGAGCATACAGCTCGCCACCACTACAGTGAGAAACATACCTGCCCAAATACGGGCATGCCAGCGCATGCACTCATACTAGCGCGCCGCGCTAGTACAGCGCGGCGCGTATGTGCATAAGTAACTTACGCTTCTTGGAGCGGTACGCCAAGGTGTCGGTAAAACGCTTCAGCTTCTTTCTTCGTACGAGCGGTGGATACAAGCGTTATTGAGAGACCGAACACATCTGAGAGATTCTCATCAGACGCTTCTGGGAAAATTGTATGCTCTTTAAGTCCGATAGTCATGTTTCCCATCGCGTCAATTACCTTCGGCGATATGCCGCGGAAGTCGCGTGACCGAGGAAGTGCGATGTGTACGAGCTTATCAAGGAAGTCGAACATGCGCGCTCCTCGGAGCGTCACCTGGTACCCGACTACATCTCCCTGGCGAACTTTGAACGACGCAATAGACTTTTTAGCACCTCGAGCTGCGGTCTTCTGTCCAGTTATGCGCGCAAGGCGGTCTTGTATGAGCTCAACCTTCTTTTTATCTTTTATTTTTCCGGTGCCCGTCGAGACAACAACCTTCATGAGTTTCGGCGCCTGCATCGCGTTCGTGTAGCCAAACGCATCTTTTAGCGCTTTGTAGCTTGCAGCGTTCTGGGATCGAGTTGATATGCCTGTTGCCATAATTATGCGTTACGTTTCTGCTTCTTTGCCTTAGGAGCGTCTGCCTTTCGCACATTCGACGCGTGGATCGGCATTTCCTTTTTTACAACTGTCCCCTTACCCTTGCCCTTATTCGACCGCGTGTGCACCGAACGTATATGAACTCCTGCGACAACAACCTTGTTCTCCTTAGGAATTGATCTGAGGATTGCACCGGTCTTGCCCTTGTCTGTTCCAGTGAGCACTACTACCGTATCTCCTTTTTTTACATGCATACGATGGTGGTTAGACGATTTCAGGAGCTAATGAGCCGATCTTTTGGTATCCAAGGTCCACGATCTCGCGCGGGATCGGTCCGAACACACGGTTTGCCTTCGGCTCAAACGGGTCTTTAGGGTTCTTGGCGAGGACCACGACTGCGTTGTCATCGAAGCGCACATATGATCCGTCTTTACGACGAAACGGTTTTCGCTGTCGAACTACAAGCGCAGTAAGCACTTCCTTCTTCTTTACCATTTTGCGCGGCTCAGCAATTTGAACTGAGAGGACGACGCGGTCCCCAATACCTGCATAGCGCTTCTTGGAGCCACCAAGCACCTTGAAAATACGTCCGATCTTTGCGCCGGTGTTGTCTGCAATGATGACGAGTGAGCGATCGTGGAGCATACGTGCTTAATTAACGATGATGAAATGTTTACGCTTCGAGATAGGGCGAGATGAGCGGATCACTACACGGTCGCCAACCTTTGCGGTATTCCCTGGATCGTGGGCAAGATACTTCTTGCTGCGGAGTACGTACTTTTTGTACTTTGGGAGCTTGATGAAGCGGTTCACCCGTACCGTTACGGTATCCTTCATCTTGTCGGACACTACAACGCCGGTCAATGTTTTCTGTTGAGGGTTTGCCATAGCGGTTAGTGAGGACGAAGAATAGTGATAATACGCGCGATGTCTTTTTTGATAGCACGAAGCTTCTTTACATTTTTTGATCCGCCTGACGAAGTACCGAAGCGAATCGCACGAGCCTCTGCCTCATACTCCGTTCGGAGTTTCTGAAGATCTGCCGGCTTCTTTGCGCGTAGTTCTGCTGCTTTCATACACTAGTCGCGGACCACAACGGTCGTCTTAATTGGTAACTTATGCCCCGCCTGTATGAGGAACGCGCGCGCTTGAGCGTCTGGCACCCCATCAAGCTCAAAGAGCATTGCACCCGGTCGTACGCGAGATACGAAGCGGTACGGGTCGCCCTTGCCCTTACCCATCGGGAGCTCGCCTCCCTTTTTTGTTTCAGGGCGATCAGGGAAAATTCTGATCCATACGCGGCCACTCTTACCAAGTGCTCGCGCTAGCACGCGACGTGACGCTTCAATTTGGTTTGATGAAATAGCTCCCATCTCGGTGGCACGAAGGCCGTGCGATCCGAACGCAAGCGTTATGCCACGTGTTGCAACGCGCTTTTTGCGAGGGTTCTCGCGTTCAGTCTGCCACTTTCGAAATTTTACTTTTTTTGGAAACAACATATAGAGTTACTGTGCGCGTGCAGGGCGGCGTGCAGGGCGACGATCTTCTACTCGTCCACGCGGCTGGCCAGCGCGCTCCGGAAAGATATCTCCCTTGTAGAGCCACACCTTAACGCCAATCTTTCCAAGCGGCAAGTTTGCCTCATCGTGCGCGTAGTCAATGTCAGAGCGAATAGTCTGCAGCGGGATGCGCCCTTTCTTCAATGTCTCAGTGCGGCTCATAGAACCTGCGCCGAGCATGCCAGACACCTGGACACGAACACCCTGAACCTCTCGGTTTGCCATTACCTTCTCAATAGTCTGCTTCAACACGCGACGGAACGGCATGCGCTTCTCAAGACTTTCAACAACCATTGCAGCAACCACTGCAGCGTTTGTCTCTGGCGAGCGGATCTCAATAATGTCGAGTGCGAGGGTTGGTACCGAGCTAAGGCCCATAGAGCGGAGCGTTGAGAGTATATCCTTCTTGAGCTTCGTCGCACTCTCTCCTGATCGGCCAATCACCATGCCCGGGCGCGCGGTATGGATTTGCACGCGAAGCGCCTTTTGTGACCGCTCAATTTCAATGCCTGAGATGTGCGCAGTTCGGAGGCGCTTCAAAATAAGCGCGCGAATTGCGGCATCAACGCGGAGAAACTCGCGATACTTCTTAGGGTCGCCCGCAAACCAGCGCGATTTCCAGTCGCGAATGACACCGAGTCTAAGTGCGTATGGATGTACTACTTTTGACATAAATTAGCGTTTACCAAGCTCAACTGCGACATGGCTCATGCGGCGACGGATAGGTGACGCACGGCCGAATGCGCGAGGCATAAACTTGACCCGAACCAAACCTTTGTTAACGGTAATAGACTTTATGTAGAGACGAGATCCGTCCTCGCCCTGCTTTTCAGCATTTGCGAGTGCAGAGCGGATGAGTTTCGCAACAGGGTCTGCGGCACGCTTCTCAAGAAATGTGAGTGCGACGAGCGCATCCTTCACAGTCTTTCCTTTTACAAGATCCGTGACCAGGCGCGTTTTTCTCGGTGACTGTCCGTAATTTGCGATAGAGGCCTTCATACTTACTTCTTCTTATCTGCGGCCGGAGCCTTTGCTGCCTGCGCTGCTGCTATTTCAGCTTCCTTCTTCTTCTGCTCAAGCTCCTTCTGCATCTTGCCTCCGTGGCGGAGGAACTTCTTTGTCGGAGCAAACTCGCCGAGACGATGCCCGACCATTTCTTCACTTACGAGCACATCTTCAAACGCCTTCCCAGTGTGCACGGCGAAGGTGAAGCCGACCATTTCAGGCGAGATCATCGAGGCGCGCGCCCAGGTCTTTATCGGACCGGTCTTTTGCGGAGTCTTGCCCTCAATTTTCCTGAGGAGCTTATGAAATACGTAGGGACCCTTTTTGAGTGATCGTGACATAGGCGATACTTCGCTACGGTAGCATGCAGGCGCTGTACCCGCAACCCCTCTGTGCAATACCTAGGTATTGCACAAAATGTGGTATGGTAGAGGTATGTCCGTTAAACGGTCCGTCGCACTCGGTGAGTACTACCACGTCTACAACCGTGGTGCCCACAAGCAAGGTATCTTTCGGGAGCAAGCCGACTGGGCCCGATTCCTATTCGGACTCATCTACTTTCAGTCCCCTACCCCGTTCAAAAACATTTCCCGACGCGCGCGGACATTTGATCCGCAGTCTGGCTACGAGGTGCGCGAGTCAGAGTTTAGACATGTGTATGATGCTCGCTCTGTGGAGCTTGTCGCATTTTGCCTTATGGAAAACCACTTCCACCTCATCGTTCGTGAAATTCGCGAGGGTGGCGTAAGTCGATACCTACAGCGCGTGCAAGAGTCGTACGCAAAGTATTTCAATGAGAAGTACCAATGCCCTGGCCATGTCTTTGAGGGGCCGTTTAAGGCAAAGCTTGTGCCCGATAATGAATACCTCATGCACCTTTCAGCCTACATTCACCGCAATCCTCGAGATATACCTAAGTGGAAGCGTTCCTACGACGCTTACCCGTGGTCGTCGTGCACGGATTATGTACGCGAGAACCGTTGGGGAGGTCTTTTGGCGCAAGAAATAATTCTTGACCAGTTTGCCGGTACCAAGGAGTCAAACTATGCTGACTTTGTTAGATCAAGCCCCGCAAAAGGTTTTGACTTTTCTGTATAAAAAAACCCCGCCGAAGCGGGGTGTTGCTTATGCTGACTTTCGCTTCTTGCCAACCTTGCGGCGAGAAAGAATAAACGGATTTGAATACTTCTTTGGAGAACGAGTCTTCTGACCCTTGCCTGCAGGCTTGCCCCAGAGAGTCTTTGCGCGGCGGAGACCACGACCCTGACGACCCTCGCCTCCTCCGTGCGGGTGATCAACCGGATTCATAGCTGTACCACGAACTGTCGGGCGGATACCCATCGCGCGCGATCGTCCTGCCTTACCAATCGTAACCAAGTGCCACTCGGGGTTTGAGACCTCGCCGACAGATGCCCATGCCGAGTCAACTACTTTGCGCACCTCAGAAGATGGGAGCTTGACCTGCGCATACCCAGCGTCATGCGCAATAACTTCAGCGTAGTTACCAGCAGAGCGTCCGATTTTCGCGCCACCACCCGCGTGAATCTCAATGTTGTATATAAACGTACCGACCGGAATATTTTTGAGCGGCAGTCGGTTGCCTGGCGTCACCGGCGCAGTCGCCGAGGCAAGAACAGTGTCACCTACCTTCAAGGACTGCGGCGCGAGCATGTAGCGGCGCTCACCATCGCGATACACCACGCGCGCAATGAATCCTGTGCGGTGCGGGTCGTACTCAATGTGCTCGATGCGAGCCGGTATGTCCTTCTTGTCGAACATAAAGTCGACCATGCGGAACTTGCGCTTGTTACCGCCACCCTGGTGACGAGTGGTGATGCGACCGAACGCGTTTCTGCCCGCGCGTTCCTTACCGCCGCGTACGAGACGCTTGTGCGGGGTGTCGGTCGTCAGATACTCGCGGTACTTGACCACGGAGTAATTGCGCGTGCCTGCAGTTCGGGGACGATATATTTTAATGCTCATACTTTTTTAATTATGCTGCGAAGTCGATCGTGTCGCCTTTCTTAAGGTACACGTACGCCTTGCGGACGCGATTTCTCACTCCGGTACCACGACGAGTGCGGAGCGGCATCGGTTTTCCTGCAATGTTTACGACATTCACTTTGACCGGCACCACCTTGTAGAGCGCAGTGACTGCGCGGACAACATCGTGCTTTGACGCATCAAGTGACACATCGAACGTATAGACATTAGATGTTGAGAGAACCGCTGCTTTCTCCGTCATGCGAGGACGGCGTATGATGCTCGCATCGATTCCGCTTGAATGCGTAGCTGATTTTTCCGCGCGCGGGGCTTTTTCGGAAGCAGATTCCTTCTTCGTACGCGTAGATTTCTTTGATCCAAAGAGCGCCATATTATTTAGTTACGCGTGCGGTTAAAGTCTTCACGCTCTCTTCCGGGGAGGCAATCAGCAAGTATCGGTACTTCAGAATCTCGACTGGGTTGATGTTGCGGATCTCTTCAACCATAACCTGCTTCATATTGCGGAAACTCTTCGCCACAGCATCCGAGCGCTCTGGCACTGCGATGAGTACGGCGTTCTTCCGGCGCGTAGCTACCTCTGAAAAGCCCGGTGCCTTGCCAAGCGCGGTGAGTAACGATCGCGCATCTTTAGTTTTAGGCGCTTTCATCTGAAGAGTATCAAGAAGCATAAGGCGCGACTCACGGACCTTGTCTGAAAGTGCGGTCTTGAGCGCAACTGCGCGCATCTTCTTGTTTACCTTTTGCTCAAAAACTCTTTCTTTATTTGGTCCATGCGCAATACCGCCACCGCGCCAGATTGGCGAACGGATCGAGCCATGGCGTGCGCGTCCAGTACCCTTTTGCGCCCACGGCTTCTTACCACCACCGCGCACCTCCGCGCGGCCTTTGGTGTGGGCTATGGTTGTGCGTGCATTAGCCATCATGGCCGTGACTACCTGGTGAAGCACTGCAGAATTGCGCTTTGCTCCGAACACTGTATCAGGCAAGTCGATTGAGCCGACCTCTGCTCCCTGTGCATTGTAAATTGGTGTCTTCATACCTTACTTTTGAACGACCTCGACCAGGGTACCCTTGCGGCCCGGAATCGCGCCAGAAATATATAACTCTCCTTTCTCGGCATCAACGTGGAGAACGCGGAGATTCGGTACTGTCACGCGATCGCCACCCATACGGCCGGCCATCTTGAGACCCTTTACCACGCGACCGCCAGCTCGGCCAGGGCCGCCGCCAATCGAGCCCGGCTCACGCTCAGAGTGCTTCTGACCGTGCGTGCGCGGACCTCCGGCAAACCCATGACGCTTAACAACACCCTGAAAACCCTTACCCTTCGTTGTTCCAGACACCTGTACTGCGTCGCCTGGAGCAAACTGCGTCGCGTCGAGGTGCGAGCCAACGGTAAATGCCGCAGTATCAGAAACTCTGAACTCTTTAAAGCCACGGAATGAGCCCTGGCCTCTCTGTGCGCGATTGATGCGCGCCTCTTTCTGCGTGCCGTACCCAACCTGCACCGCGGTGTACCCGTCGGAATCGACAGACTTAACGCGTGTCACCGTGACCGGCGGAGCAGCAATAAGAGTCACGGGCTGCACCGAACCGCTCTCATCAAAGAGCTGCGTCATTCCTACCTTCGTGCCGATGATAAACTTTTTCATACGAATTACATCATCTTTACGTCGACAGACACGCCAGACGGGAGTGAGAGGTTGGTAAGCGCGTCAACGATCTTTGGATTCGGATTGAGAATATCAATTACACGCTTGTGCGTGCGGATCTCGAACTGCTCCTGCGCGTTCTTAAAGATGAACGACGAGCGGAGCACTGAGAACTTCTTAAAATCAGTCGGTAGTGGCACTGGGCCAACTACCTGCGCGTCAAATCTGAGCGCTGTATCGATGATCTGCTTTACGGACTGGTCGAGCACTGAATGGTCGTAGCCACGCACGCGAAGCCTGAGCTTCGCGTGCGTGTCCGCTGCGACCTTAGTACCTTTCTTTGCGCGAGGCGCCTTCGTTGTCTTTGGTTCGGTTGCCATAGTCGTTGGTCGCCTCACGTGCTGTTACGCAACAATCTTAGTAACGACGCCTGCGCCGACAGTCTTACCACCCTCGCGGATAGCGAAGCGCATCTGCTCTTCCATCGCGACCGGTGCTACAAGTTTTACCTTGAATGTCACTGTGTCGCCCGGCATAACCATCTCGACACCATCTGCAAGAGTCACCTCGCCAGTTACGTCCGTTGTGCGGACATAGAACTGCGGCTTGTAACCCGAGAAGAATGGCGTGTGACGGCCTCCTTCCTCCTTAGAGAGGATGTACACCTCTGCCTCGAAGTCGGTATGCGGAGTAACGCTGCCCGGCTTTGCAATCACTTGGCCACGGGTCACGTCTTCTTTCTTGGTGCCGCGTAGAAGGATGCCTGCGTTGTCGCCGGCCATACCCTCCTGAAGTGACTTGTTGAACATTTCAATACCCGTGACAGTTGTCTTTGCCGTTGCCGCGAGGCCGACAATCTCAACTTCGTCGCCAACCTTGAGCGTACCGCGCTCAATACGACCGGTTACCACGGTGCCGCGGCCTTCAATCGAGAAGATGTCCTCGATAGGCATAAGGAACGGCTTTGATGTATCGCGCTCAGGCTGTGGGATGTACTCATCAAGCGCCTTTGCAAGCTCCATGATCTTTTCAGTCCACTCGTCGGTCTTACCGGCAAGCGCTGACTCGAGCGCCTTGAGGCCTGAACCGCGGATGACCGGCGTATTCTTACCGTCAAAGCCCTGCTTCGTGAGAAGCTCGCGGATTTCCTCTTCGACGAGGTCGACGAGGTCGTTGTCTTGAACCATGTCTACCTTGTTGAGGAAGACAATGATGCGGGGCACGCCGACTTGGCGTGCGAGGAGGACGTGCTCGCGTGTTTGAGGCATTGCACCGTCAGTTGCGGCAACTACGAGTACCGCACCGTCCATTTGGGCGGCACCAGTAATCATGTTCTTGATGTAGTCAGCGTGACCAGGCGCGTCGATGTGCGCGTAGTGGCGCGTTGGTGTCTCGTACTCTGAGTGGGAAAGCGAGATGGTAATACCACGCGCCTTCTCTTCAGGCGCCTTGTCGATGTCATCAACACCCTTCACGGTCGCGGCGTAGCCGTTACCCGCTTTGTTGAGAACATTCAAGATAGCCGCAGTGAGCGTGGTCTTGCCGTGGTCAACGTGGCCAATGGTGCCTACGTTTACGTGCGGCTTCGTGCGGTCAAAGTTTCCTGCCATAACTCTTTTAGTCTGATTATTAAGAATTAATTCAAACAACTGCTCCGTTTTGGTATGGAAGCCCGGAACCCGCTCCCTCCTGCCTGGTGTCCGCAGACAGAAAACACGCGTATAGCGTTACCGTGTATACTACGCGACTACAATGAAAAGGTCAAGAAATCTACTTCGGGGAGAGGGGCGCGAATATAGCGCTAGAATCTTAGCTATATCTTAGACTTCTCAAGTGACCATCAGGTGTGTGTTTACTGGTCATCGCAACGCCAGCCGGTTTGGCAGCCGTTTTGATCTTTAATCATGATGAGCGTGCCAGTGCAGAGAATAGGCGCAAACCCTATCGCAGGACACTTTGGCGCATCTATTTTAAGAAGCGGCGGTGCACTCGGACACTGCCACGACACGATGCACCCGTTTGCGTCTCTCACCGCGGTAGCCGCATCGCATGCAGGAAGTACTTGCGGCACATTTGCACACGCATCTTTCGGTTTCGTCACATTGTTCTGTCCAAGAGCGTCACAGCGCCATCCTGTTTGGCACCCGGCCGAGTCGCGTACAATACTCAGCTGCCCATTGCAGGGACCGGGGATGTATTCAATGAGCGGACAGAGTGATGCCCCCTTCCCTGTACCTGGCTCAGTACACTGCCAGCCAGTTTGACAGCCATTTTGATCTCGCAGTGAGGTGAGCGTGCCACCACAGAGTGCTGGGGTAAACGCGACACTTGGACAGGAAACGCTCGCGCCAGTTGTTTTAGGTGCGGTGGAGGTTGGAATGCACTGCCAACCGCTCTGGCATCCGGCAGTGGTATAAGAAGGCACCCACGAACCCGAGCACGGCGTACCTGGCATAGTCCACTGAGTGGCAGGACAGACCGACGCAGCCGGTCGCGCATAACTGCCGGCACTACCCGCTCCTCCGGTCGTTGAGCTCGTTACTACGGTTATCTGCACGCTACAGGCGACCTGCGTACTTCGCCCATAAAATGTAAGTGTTTTACGAGTCGTCGTTGCAATGTCTGAAAACGAGCGCGTACCGGTCGCTGCCTCTCTCTCGCCAGAATCCCAGACGGCGTACGCGGCGTTCTCGCTCGTCCACGTAATTTTGACCTCTTGATTTTGCAAAATGCGGGACGGTGTCGCCGCCACTCTACAGGTGAGCGCAGACATACCGCTCCCCGGGGCAGTCCGCGGCTCTACTGCTCGCGTACCACCAGGGCACGCCGCAAGCATGACTGCGCGAGTCCGCGGACCAAAAACGCCAACCTGGGGCAACTTCTCCTCTTGTTGAAGTCGGACTATATACGAGCGCGTTAAAGGGCCAAAATACCCGGTAACGAGCGTGGAAGTTGCAACGCCGTACCGCGTAGCAAGGAAAGATTGGAGTAGTGCTACATCGGCACTTCTCGAGCCAACAGCGAGACCTGGCGCAGGGACACGGCACTCAGTCAGTGCAACCGGCACAGTCTCTGCGTATGCAGTAAGAGGACTTGACGCAAGCGTGACAAGAAAGAGCATTGCACTAGCAAGGAGCTGCTTCATAACCTGAGTATACCGCAACGACCCGCGCCTTTCGGTGCGGGTCGTATACGAACAGTGCATTTCTATTCCTACTTTCGCGCGGCCTTAATAGCCTCAGCAACGTTTGTCGGTACCACTTCGTAGTGATCGAACTCCATAGTCCATGACGCACGACCCTCGGTCATAGAGCGAAGCTGCGTCGTAAGCGTGCCTCCCAAAGAGTCAAGCGTTACTGCTGAAATGGAGAATTCTCGCTACCGGGAACGAAGATTCTTTCGGTTACAGGCTTTTCTTGACACATAAGTCCGGTCAAACATCCATTCGCATCATACTTAGGCAGTGTCGTGCCAGTACATAAGACTGGTGTGTAGATCACCAGCGGACATGCAACTGGTTGCGGTACGGTAGGTGTCTGGACAGTCACCGTCACGGTTTTCTCTGCATACTGAGACCCATCTTTCGAGCTATTCGTACACCAGAGTCTGTACGCAGTCGTCACAGAAGGTGCGACGGTAAATGATCCGCTGCCGATCCAGAGCGAACTTGGCGTAATCGATGGGCCACTAGACCCAGTACCAGCGAAGATATAGCATCCGCCATTAGTCGTGCCTGTACTACTCCACGAGAGTACCGTCGACTGCCCGGGAGTAATCGACGTAGGCGAGGCACTGAACGCAGTAATAGTTGGTGCGACTACAGGAGGAACTGGCGGCTGAAGTGTGCTTGGTAACAAAGTGAACTGAATTGCATTTGACTGAGCGTAAACGGCGCCGGCAGTATTAGTGTGCCCGCATCCAAGTGAACTGCACTGCCGTAGCTGTGCGGTGAGCTCATAGAGGCCAGTATAATCAAGACCAGTAGGTCCAGTATTCCAATTGCGCGACCCGGTCCCTGATCCAGGGGTAGATACGATGTTTTCCCATGATCCACTGCTCACCATGCCGGAAGGAGGATTTGACGGTTGAATGTTCTTTACCGTCAGCACAACTTGTGAGTTCTGTGGAGCGTTTGCATACGACCAAGAGATAGGGATAGGATTCCCTACAGTAATCACACTGCCTGATTGAGGACCGGAAAGCGTAACTGTCGTCGCTGCTGCAGCCGGAGGCATCACACTACTTGTGCGCGTATATGTAAGCCCTGTACCTGGCAGCCCAGGAACTCCATACCCATTAGTCCAGTCGTTCGTTGCAAATGTAGACGTTGTAGTCGAGTTAGGTGACCAGATAAAGTATCCAGTATCAGTTTGCATCGCGAAGCTACCTGTGCCACTTGGCGATGTATCCCCACGTACAGTGGTGCTTACGCTACCTGACCCAGACACTTGCCCACGAAGTTCAAAGTATCGTGTAGCACCTGCGGGAATCTGTACTGGCTTAAGGAATATGTTTCCGAGTGCTCCGTACGTCGGTATTGACCCATCGCTTGCAGTGCCTGAGTTAGGAATGGAGTAATTACTGTCACTATACGCATGCAATTTAACATTCGTAACACTTACACCACTGATTCCAAGCGTGGCGTAGTAGCGCCCTAGACTCACAGGCCCGCGCGAGTCGGCACTCACTTTAAAACGAAAGAGCCTGCCGTCGAGAAGTCCTGTGGGAGATAGAAGTGCATTGTCAGACGAAACAATAGGGAACGACTTCATAATGCGCACTCCTGCTGGGAAACCTGGCACACCAGCTGCTATTACTGTTGTTCCTGTCAGGCTCTGCCCTGTCGTGTCGCTAAAGCCTGTATCTACTCCTACCTGCACAAGGTGACCAGACACTGACACCGGCTCAGCAATACCAATCAGCGCAATGTCTCCCTTAATGGTAAGCACCAGACTCGTCCCTGCCTGAATGAATACGGACTGAGTGAGCGTGATCACGGTTCCGTAACTGTTTCCTAGGAATGACCCTTCGCCGACTTTCGTCGTCCCATTCCACAACGTTACTTTCTCTAGATCTGCCGGCACCGCCTGTGGTGTCGGGCCAGAGGCGAGGGCGAGTCGTACCTTCTGGAGCGTTACTGACTGACCGGTCGCCGTAAAACGGTACGCAGCCAGAGGAACATCTTTTGTACCCGCGGCTACCAGTGCGTATGCAGGGGAAGATGCATCGAGCGAGACGTTGAGCATAGCTGTCGTCGACGTTGCGGTGCATTGCCAGCCCGTCTGACAGCCGTTTGCGTCATAGCGAGGGGACGGTGCTCCGATCGCACACTCTACTGGTATAAACGCAATCGCGGGACAGATGGGATCTGGTTTTAGTACTTGCGGCGTCGTGGATACAGAGCCACCGCTACATACAGAAGCAATTTTCGCTCGTGTCAGTACGCCCACAACCCCGACAGGAGAAAGTCCCTGCTCGGTCTGGAAACGTATGACGTTGCGCTGTGTCACTGAACCAAAAAAGCCTGTCACACTATCCTGTTCGCTAAGCCCATAATACGTGGTGAGGAACTTCTGTAGCTTGGCCACCTGGCCATCTGTCGTTGCATCAGACATACCGCGCTGGAGCGGCATGGTGAGCACTGGACACGCGACCGCAGCACCGAGCACTTCCCCGCGGAGCGATGCCTCGACATCGTAGAGTGCCGACGCGTCTGCGTTAAAGGAACGCAAGAGGCCGAGCACTGCATTAATTTGAGTCTCAGTACGTGCCGCAAAGGCGACTCCGGGTACGAGTAAAGATAGTGCAAGCACACCAGCTACAATACATTTTTTCATTACTTAAAATAATAACATGCTACTTATGCCGACCGATCACCAAATCAAGAGTGCGATCTGAGCAATATAACGAGCTGATACAGCGCCGCCTGCCACAAACCCTCCTGCGGCTCCCCACTCCCATCCTCCTACAGCCGTGTCCTGAAGCCACGCGCCTAATGCTGTACCACCTATGACAGGCAGAAGTGACACAAACAATACTCCTAAGATCGCTCGATTCTTAAGCGTCTCACCAAACCGGCTCATTATGGACAGTATACAAACAAAACGTGTACGTAACGGTACCAGCAAACTATTGTCGCGAAAGTAAAATGATTGAACAAGCTAAGCTATACATAAGAAGATTAAACTTATTCCTTGAAATCCATTCCTTGGTTTGAGGCCCAGTCCAATATTGGAAACCCCTTCGCGTCTCTATAATTTGCCTTGATTTTGGTTCTTGTTCAGACATGATTAAATTTTATATTAGAATTTAATTGTGTCAAGTACCACCAGACACTCGTCAACATGACCAAACTGGTGTGCGAAACAGTGGTTTCGCACAATGATGCGTATGCAAAAAACCCCGCCATATGGCGGGGTTTTCTTGAATTCTAAGCTTATTTGCGAGACTCCTTGATAGCCTCAGCAACGTTTGTCGGTACCACTTCGTAGTGATCGAACTCCATAGTCCATGACGCACGACCCTCAGTCATAGAGCGAAGCTGCGTCGTATAGCCGAACATTTCTGAAAGCGGAACCTTGGCATTGATTACCTTGGCCATACCGCGCTCCTCCATGCTCTCGATAGCGCCTCGCTTCGAGGTAACTGTACCGGTAACGTCGCCCATGAACTGCTCTGGAGTCACGACCTCTACCTTCATAATCGGCTCAAGGATCACCGGCTTTGCGCGCTCTGCAGCCTCCTTGAATGCCTGAATGGCCGCTATCTTAAAGGCGATTTCAGACGAGTCGACATCGTGGTACGAGCCATCATAAAGCTCTACCGAGATGTCTTCCATCTTGTATCCTGCGGAAATACCTCGCTCCATCGCCTCTTTTACTCCCTTCTCAACCGCCGGGATGTATTCTTGTGGAATGACACCTCCCTTAATGTTGTTGATGAACTCAAAGTGGTCCTCGCGACTCACGTTGTTTGCTATCTTCTTTCCTTCCTCAAGAGCCTCAAGGGGCTTAATACGGATCACAACGTGGCCATACTGACCTCGGCCTCCAGTTTGCTTGATGTACTTGTGCTCCGCTTCAGCCATTTTTTGAATCGTTTCTCGGTACGCGACTTGTGGCTTACCGGTTGTCGCTTCAACCGAAAACTCTCGCTTCATTCGGTCAACAATGATCTCAAGGTGGAGCTCGCCCATGCCCTGAATGATGGTCTCGCCTGTCTCAGCATCGCTCGACACACGGAATGTTGGGTCTTCATCCTGAAGCTTCTTGAGCGCGAGGCCCATCTTCTCCTGGTCTGCCTTGGTCTTGGGCTCAATACGCATAGAGACAACCGGCTCAGGGAATTTAATTTCCTCAAGCACTATCGGGTGCTCTTCAGAGCAGAGCGTGTGTGAGGTTTTTGCGTCCTTAAGACCCACTGCCGCTGCAATCTCGCCGGCATAGACATCTTTTACCTCTTCTCGCTTATCCGCCTGAAGACGCACAATGCGTCCCAAGCGCTCCTTACTACCCGTTGACGCGTTGTAGATGTACGAACCAGCGGAAACAGTGCCCGAATATACGCGGAAGAAGGTGAGTGCACCCACAAACGGGTCAGTCTGAAGCTTAAACGCAAGCGCCGCAAATGGCTCATCATCGGCAGCGTGGCGCTCAATAGCGTTTCCAGTGTTCGGGTCAATGCCGGTTTTTGGCGGAAGATCAAGCGGTGACGGCAAGTATTCAACAACAGCATCGAGAACAAGCTGTACGCCCTTGTTCTTAAGGGCCGAACCGCAGAAGACAGGCACTACTTCGTTTGCAATGACAGCCTTTCTGAGTGTTGCCTTCAATACCTCAAGCGAGGGTTCGATGCCATCGAGGTAGTCGGCCGTGAGTTTTTCGTCTTGCTCAACGATGCGCTCAATGAGCTCGCGGCGATGCTTGAGCGCCTCTTCTTTAAGATGCTCCGGGATAGTAGCGTCGTACCGCACCTCCTTACCCATCTCGCCCTCAAAGTACACGGCCTGCATGGTCAATAGATCAATCACGCCGTTGTGCTCGCTCTCCTCGCCAATCGGAATCTGCATTCGTACCGCACGCTTGGTAAGGCGGTCAAGGATAGACTTGTATGAGCGCTCAAATGACGCACCCGTACGGTCTAGCTTGTTGATGAGACAGACGCGCGGCACCTTGCCCTCGTCCGCGTAGCGCCAGTTCGTTTCTGACTGCGGCTCAACGCCCGCAACACCGTCAAACACCACAACCGCGCCGTCCAGGACGACGAGAGAGCGCTTTACCTCCACGGTGAAGTCAATGTGGCCCGGGGTGTCAATAATATTAAAACGATACTTCTTTGATGCGTCTTTCTTATCCGATTCTGTAGTCGGCGTCCAAAAGCATGTGATGGCAGCAGCGGTAATGGTGATACCGCGCTCGCGCTCCTGCTCCATCCAGTCGGTCGTCGTCTCGCCTTCGTGTACCTCACCTATTTTGTGCTGACTACCCGTGTAGTAGAGAATGCGCTCCGAGGTCGTGGTCTTGCCCGCGTCGATGTGGGCGATAATTCCGAAGTTACGAACGCGATCGATAGGATAATCTCGGGCCATAGTTTCTACGAGTGATATAAGCGGATAAATAAAACTTGCCCGAGGCAAGTAGTCTTAGCGTACCATGTCGCAGGTATGATTACCACGCGAGGTGCGCGAAGGCGCGGTTTGCCTCAGCCATACGGTGGACATCATCGCGCTTTCGGATAGCCGGTCCTTCACCCTTTGCGGCCTCAATGAGAACGGCGGCAAGCTTCTCTTCCATAGCTTTACCCTTACCAGCGCGAGCTGCGTCAATGATCCACTTGAATGCGAGGAGGCGGCGGCGTGCTGGGCGCACCTCAGTCGGCACCTGGTAGTTGGCTCCGCCTACGCGGCGTGAGCGCACCTCGACATTCGGTGAGACGTTTGCAATTGCAGTATCAAACACCGCAATAGGATCAAGTGCTGCGTCTTGCTTCTTGATGACCTCAAGTGCGCCATAGACCAATGAGCGCGCGAGCGACTTTTTACCATCCCACATGATGGCATTGATGAAACGTGAAATAGTCTCCGAACCGTACTTAGCGTCCGGAGGAACTGTGTGCGTATTCTTTACTTTGCGTCGCATAGTGAAATGGTGATGCTAGAAGTAGTACTACTTTGGGCGCTTGGCACCGTAGCGTGATCGGCCACGGCGGCGCTTGTCGAGTCCTGATGTGTCGAGCTTACCGCGCACTATCTTATAGCGCGTTGAAAGATCCTTGGTACGGCCACCACGGAGCATTACCACTGAGTGTTCCTGCAGGTTGTGACCCTCGCCTGGGATGTACGCTGTGACCTCCATACCGTTTGAAAGGCGGACGCGGGCAATTTTACGAATAGCTGAGTTTGGCTTTCGCGGAGTCTTGGTCGTCACCTTGGTGCAGACACCGCGCTTAAAAGGAGACGGATAGAATGTAGGCTTGTTCTTGAGCACATTGAAACCGCGTGTGAGCGCGATGGTCTTCGACTTTCTCGGCGCAGTGCGTCGAGGTCGCTTGCGGAGCTGGTTGATGGTTGCCATGTCTACAAAAAATCGCTCTCAGCGAGCCTCCCTACTCTACTATTCCCGTCTGGAAAATGCAAGCGGTTGCGCTATAGTATCCAGATGCCAGGACCTTTTGAAGGAAAAAAATAGATACACCCCACGGGAGCGGAGAATTTACACCTTGGAAATTAGTTGCCGGCAGAGACGGGAAAATGAAACTTCGCGGCTGGGTATCTATCGGAACAATCGCCGTACTGGTTACCCTGTCTGTAACGTTCACAGTCCGGTAAGAAGTCTAAAGATACTAAAGATGAGAGCGCCCACCGGTGCCGACAGAAACTGAATAATAATGATGAGTACGAGAATGAGCCCGAAGGGGCCAAGGGCGTAGGTCAGGTTCTCAAGTTCACGATATTTATAGTAGAGCCCGGACGGAAGAAGGGCGGCAACAATTTTTGATCCGTCGAGCGGAGGAATTGGGAGCAAATTAATAATAGCGAGAGAAATATTTGCGCTGACGAGCAAAAGGATAAGCTCAACAATGGCATCAGATGTGGGTAGTACACCAAAGCGAATCAAGAACGCTGCCCCAACAGCGATCAGAATATTGGTAGCCGGCCCCGCGAACGCCGTGAGCGCTTCGCCCCACTTACCCCATCGCAAGTTGTACGGGTTAACGGGTACCGGCTTTGCCCAACCTAGGAGAAACGGGGACTGCGCAAGGACTGCGATGCCAGGCACAATAATCGACCCAATCATGTCGATGTGAGGCAGAGGGTTTAGCGTTAGACGCCCCTCGTAGCGCGCAGTCGGGTCGCCCAGCCAATCCGCGACATATCCGTGCGCAACCTCATGAAGAATGATTGAGAAAATGATCAGTGCGACTACAATGATTTCCATGAGACCATGATACTATCTCATTCCATGCAGAGACAGAAAGTATACATATATGGAAAGCATGCCATTGAGGAGGCGCAAGCACACATGCCGCATGTGCTTAAAAAGGTTATGACCGGGGTAAATGGCGAGGGGCACGGTGGCTATGTCGCAGTTATTGACCCCGACAAGCTCGTAGTGCCGTACGAGACCTTTGTTACAACCCTCTCCCCCGAGGCTGACACTGCACTCCTTATACTCGACGGACTCACTGACCCGCACAATGTCGGTGCCATTATCCGCTCTGCCGCCGCGTTCAATGTCGCGGGGGTGTTGCTGCCTCGCGAGAAACAGGCACCAATTACCGGTACAGTGGCAAAGACTTCTGCCGGTATGATTTTTAGAGTACCAATCGTTATCATCGACTCTGTAGAAGACGCACTTCTCGATCTAAGAAAGCGAGGATTCAAAACCTATGGACTTGCAGCGGACGGATCAGCTGTTCTTACTCACGAACGCTTTACTCAACCTACCGCATTTGTCGTGGGTAATGAAGGCAGCGGACTATCTGCAAACACTGCCGCCGCCTGCGACGCACTCCTCTCTATACCTATGCATCCGCGCACGGAGTCTCTAAATGCCGCGCAAGCCGCAACAGTGGTACTGTACGAGTGGCATACTCAACATGGCAAATAAACGAGACTTCTGGAACCGTGAGTACCGTCGACCAACGCATCTCGAGCTCTCTGACGAACCGGCGGAGGATTTGATTAAGTTTTGTCGCTTTCTTGAGCGCGACTCCGGCCGCGCGCTTATGAACGTAACGACTCGTGCGCTCGACATTGGCTGTGGCAACGGACGGAACTTGCTCTATCTCGCTCACTCGTTTGGGATGCGCGGCCTCGGCTATGACATCTCCTCGGAAGCCGTCGCACAGGCAACGGCTCAGCGCGCGGCACTCGGTATTGCGCCGGAGCGAGTCGAGTTTCAAGTGCGCGACCTGCGGAGCCCCATCCCGCTCCCCGATGCGTCCTGCACTATCGTGCTCGACATGATGGCGTCGCACATTTTAAAAAAGGATGAGCGCGACGCACTGATGTACGAAGTCCTGCGCGTCTTACGCCCCGGAGGATGGCTCTTTTTTAAGACATTTCTCCTCGATGACGACGCAAACGCTGCGCGCATGCTCCGCGACCACCCGGGACCCGAGCCGGGTATGTACATACACCCTGAAATCGGTCACGCCGAGTATGTAGCCACCGCCGCGACACTGCGAGCCCAGTACGAAGACTTTTTCACTGTCAGGAAACTAGAGAAGTCATATAAACATCGTCGTGTGGATGGCTCGCCCTGGAAGCGCCGAACTATTTCTCTTTATTTACAGAAAACTACCTAGGAATGGCAAATGGTATAGTATATTGACAATATGATTGGTATATACTATAATAATGATATATGATAGAAAAACTAAAAGACTCAAACTTTAGCGCTATTGCAATTATTATTATCGGAACTATACTTGGCGGACATATCGGATACGATATTGGCGAAGATCTAATCTATCAAGACATTCTCTCGAGCGGACATCCAATAGGTGTTGGTATCATGGGAGGTATGATCGGATTCTATCTATCCTCCATTTTGATTTCTTTAATTAAGAACAATACTGAAAAATCCTCTTAAAACCCTAAGTGGCACTGTGCGATAGGTCAGTCGAAATGTCTGAGTAAATAATAACGTCATAAGATGCGATAGTTCGAAGAGCGCAAATCAAGCTGGAGCATATCTCTCGGACTAAGCACCATTCAGAAATCGCGAATCACCATAGGCCGACCATGTTGTCTTACCTTTTCAGGTGTGCTAGATTTTAGGAACTATGGCAAAGGTATGCGCAGTGACCGGCAAAGGGACGCGAATCGGCGGCCGTTATTCTAACCGTACTCGCGCCACCCAGTACAACCCGTGCGGCAAGGTGCGCAGGAAGGCCAACCTTCAGAAGCGCAAGATTTTCGTTCCGGAACTTGGTAAGCACGTTGCGATTATTGTCTCGGCACGCGGCCTCAAGACTATCGCAAAGCGCGGCGCCTACACCACTTTGAAGAAAGCCGGAGTCGTCTAAGCGATGCCTGCACAGCGAGAGAAAAAACCAGACCGCAGAGACACCCTCTGCGGTCAAGTTTTTGGCACAGGTTTAGCACTTATCGGCTTTTTACTACTCGCACTGTTTGGCGATCGGCAGAAAAAGTAATTGTCCCGTTCTCGCATGTGTCGAATGTGCGAATGTGTAACGAAGCAAACAATTGAACGACCTTTTTGTTCGGATGTCCGTAGCGGTTCTCGCATCCGCGGCTAAACACGGCAAACTCCGGGTCTACCGCTGAAACAAATTCGGGCGCTGAAGACGTTTTAGATCCGTGGTGCCCCGCTTTAAGTACGGTGCTCTTCAGAGCGGAGCCGTAGCGCGCGAGGAGCGCGCGCTCAACACGCTCTGGTGCGTCGCCGGTCAGGAGCACCGCGACATCGCCATACACAACACGCACAACAACCGATGCTGCGTTAGTGTCGCGCTCCGGTGATCCTGTAGGATGCAGCACCTCGGCGTACGCGTCGCCGCCTAACTCTATGCGGTCGCCGCGTCGTACTGAAACGCGTGTCGCATCCTCTTCCGCGCGTGCAGCGGTATCAAATGCCTCCCACGCGCGCGTATCGCTCTCCATTCCGGATTCAAAAATATTCGCGACTGTATATGTCCGTAGTATATGTGGCAAGCCGCCAATGTGGTCTTGGTCTGGATGCGTGGCAATAATAGCGTCGAGCGACCGGTCCCAAAACGGCATCGCGCGCCCGAGCTCCCGCACCACACCGCTTGTAGCACCGCCGTCGATAAGCACCTCTGCCCCCTGCGGTCCTCGGATCAGTATCGCGTCCCCTTGTCCCACGTTAAGAAACGTGACAGTTACTCCTCGCCGCTCTGGTACGAGCCAGAGCGCACCTGCAAGGCACACCACTACGGCTGCAATACCCCACACACGCATACGCGCATGGTACACTCCGCGCATGGCATACACAGCAAAAACATTCGCTCTGAACCCGATGAACGGGATATCGGCTCGACAAGTGGAAGTGCATATCAAGCTGTACGAGGGTTACGTTAAGCATGTAAACCTGATTCGTGACACGCTCGAGAAGCTGAAAACTGCAGACACGCCCGCGTATGTACGAGACGAGCTTCGTCGTCGTTACGCATTTGAGTGGAACGGCGCACGCCTCCACGAGTACTACTTCGAGCAGTTTGAGGGCGCGCCCGCGCCCATCGACCCGGAAAGCACACTCGGCGCCACACTCGCGCGCTCGTTCGGATCGACTGACGCCTTTAAGGCACATGTTCTTGAGGTCGCCGCGACACGCGGAATCGGATGGATCATCGCAACTTTTGACCCCCGTGAAGAGCACGTACAGGTTTCATGGGTAAGTGATCACGAGATCGGTCAACTCGCTGGAGCGCATATCATCTTTGCGCTCGATATGTGGGAGCACGCCTTCATGGTTGACTACGTGCCGGCTGACAAGATGCGGTACGTCGAGGCAGTCTTTGCAAACCTCAATGGAACTATCCTGTCTCAAAGATTCAGCGCAGCAAACGGCAACGCACCAAGCGTAGCACCGACTTCAATAATGTAGCGCAGAAGTCCGTACGCGACTGCAGTAAGTGGCAATGCCGCTGTAGTTGAGACCTGTGCGACCAGCGACGCACCAAAACCAAAAAGCATTGCGTACGGAACCGCGATGAGTACAAGAATATTTGAAACAAGTGCCACGATCGACACTTGACCAATAGAAAATATGAGAAGCGGTAAGACGGCAAGCTGAGTACCGAGCGTACTAGATAGTGTGTCAATCAGCGTTTTAGAGCGAAGTGCGGAGAGGTATGGCACGATTCGGTGCGATAGGGCGATGAGTCCCCACGTCGCAAGGATAGACAATTGGTATGACAGATCATAGAGTACGAGGTACGGGTTCCACACTGCCATAAGGGCGGCAACCACGAAAAGTATGCGCAGGGCGTCGGCAGGACGATAGAGTGCCTGCGCAAGCAGTACGACGAGCGCCATAAGAGTTGCGCGCACGGCAGTCTCCGACGCTCCAGTCATAAGCATAAAGAGTACGGCAACGCTGCCGGCCGATGAAATCGCCGCAATGCGCGGAAGTATGCGACTCAAAAGGTCGCGCACAGTTGAGATAACGAGTGCAATGTTGTACCCCGAGAGCACAACAATGTGCACGATTCCTGCTCGCCTAAATGACTCGGTAAGCTCGGGGCCAAGGCCGCGTTTTTCACCGAGGAGGAGTCCGGCAAGTAATGCGGACTCAGGGTCTGGGAGAGCTGCGGCAATTCCGCGTTCAAACCAGTGCTTCAGCGCGAGCAGGTGCGCAATAAGCGGAGTACCGTAGCCTGACCCCTCACGCAGAACCGTCGCGGCGCGCATCGTATGCGTAATACCCTGTGCATAGAGGTACATCGGATAATTAAATGTGCGCCCTGTATCGGTATCAAATACACGCGGTATCTCCACAACGCCGGTCACACGCACTAGGTCTCCATATGCAACAGCACTATACGGCTCGGTCCGTACAAGAACCGTGCCCACCTCAGTGCGTACGGTAAGCAGCGTTGCCTGTTCGCGCACATCTGGTTCCGCACTAACTGTGCCGACGATAGTTACGAGCTCTCCCACTGCCCCATCGAGCTCAGCACGCTCGACCCGTGGCGCGAGCAGCGAGTAGAGTGTCGCGCATATAATACAAAAAAGTGCTACGGCCTCAACCCTATGCGCCGCGATCCATCGCATCATTTGCGAGTTCGTCAGCACGCGCGTTGAGTGCGCGACGTACATGCACGAATTCTATTTTGGGAAACGACTCGCGTATCAGGAGTCGTACGCGTTCGTTCTGCTTTTTGAGCTCAGGGTCTTTAACGCGGTACTCACCCTTCATCTGCTTCACAATAAGTTCTGAATCCATTTTCACAGTCACCAACTGTGTCACCGGAGACCCGAGTACGTTGTGCGCGGTCTCAAGCGCGAGTCGCAGTGCCTCATACTCTGCCCAGTTGTTTGTTTGCGTACCAAGAAACTTTGAGACATGAGCGATCTCCTTTTCGTCTTTAAAAATGGCTGCCCCTGCCCCTGCCGGCCCCGGATTCCCCCTCGACCCTCCGTCTGTATATATCGTGATCATACTCGTACACTACCGCAGCTTTGGAAGAATGTCCCACACGGCAGGATCTTCGCCGCCATCTATTTTAAAGATAGAGATGCCGCGGAGGCCGTACTTTTTTGCGAGTGCGACTTTGTCCTGTAGTGCGCGCGCATCAGACCACCACACAATATTGAACGTTTCCTGAATCGCAACAGATCGTGCTTGCGAGACCGAGCTCGGCTGCACCGCCCCAAACGCAATCGACGTCTGCTGTACCGGATTAACGGAGAGCGCGCGGGGAGATGCATCGCGTGACTTTGGAATATAGGTAAAGGAGAGTTCGCCTGCGACATTGCGTCTCACGTGCGGCGCATACTCTCGGATTAGCTCGTACGCATACCCCTGATTCAATGACCACAATCGTGTGTAGTCAAAACCGCCATCGGCCCGTGGCGTAACTGAAAACTCGTATCCATACGTCGGCACGCCGATCATCAGCTTGTGCTTGGGTACGAATGGTAGTGCTTCGCGCACCACTTTTTCGACCCAGCGCACATCAGCGACAGGAACATATGGCGTCGTTGGCTCCGCAGACGTTAGAACGACATCGACCGTGCCCTGGTCATACGCCATAATGCGCACGCGGTCGCAGTACTTACCAATGACTCGGTAGTCGTTGGCATACTTCCCTGCGTCAGGAGGCGGCTCGCCACTGTACCGCGAGGAAAGTGGTGTTCTCGGTTCAATGGTGCACATTACCCACTTTTTAGGGAACCGCGCCTGGAGCTCCTTAAGGAATGCAGAAAAGTGATCCCGGGTCTCATACCACTTGTTCTCAAAGTCAACATCGATTCCGTCATACCCTTTCTCTCGCACACGTGCCTCAATGTCCGCGATGAGCGCGGCGCGCTCCACGGGGTCCGAAAGTATGCGATGCATTGCGGGCGCATCGTTCCACATAATAGTAGGCACGACACGCACCTTCGATCGCCGCGCTTCACTGATCAACGATGCCCACGGCTCCTTCGTCGTATCTGTGTACTCGATGATCGAACCGTCGGACCGCACCGAGTACACGAACGGATTTATTTCGGTGAGGTGATGCAGTCGATCACTCGCTCGCTCGGTAGAGCTCGCCGCGCGCCAGTACGGCACCCATCCAGATACCTCGAATGACGCCGCGTGCGCAGGGCTCGCCACAGCAAAAAAGAGGAGAGCTATGAGCACGTTACGCATGAGGTTTGGTACTCGAACGCTCTTCATGCACGATGGATTGATACACGTGTGCCGTCGCGATGAGTGTTATCGGGAGCGATACTAACACACCCACCCCTAGCGCAATCAACCCCGCCAGATTAAGAAACGCGCTCGCTATAAGAAGTAGCGCGACCGTGCCCGCCCGCGGAGCAACCAACCGTATGCTCTCTCTCGCAGCGTCAATAAGCGTACTTCCTCGTTCCACCACCAAAAATGGTACGAATGCGAGCAGTACGGCAAGAATAAACGCGAGCGTCAAAAGAAGTGGCGATGGTGCTGAAAAAAGGACACTTTGAAATACCGCGTACACAATGATCGACGGAAACGCGCGCGGGAGCCAGAGCTCGTCCCACGCGGCGACTCGCTCTCGGAGCGCCGTGAGCGCGAGACGCGTGTACGCGAGCTGCGCTACTGCACCTGCACTCGCGACAATCAGCATGCCGATACCCGATTGCAATCCCATCGCGCTTAGACTGTCACCGATGAGAGATACGACAATGAGGAGAAACGCGACAATCACACCGATGCGCGCAGCATAGCTCAATGGATCGGCGCGAAACGCGCGGATACCAAACGCAAAAGCGTCAAAGACAGATACCCGATGCATGACTCTATCGTACTACTTCTCGGAGAGCCACGCGAGGGCTTCTTCTTTGGTCGCAAAGAGTTTCAGTGAGTCACGATGAATGAGAGCGAGCGTCAGCTCTGCCGCAACCTGCGCGGCCGCCGAACCGCCAAACACCGCAGTGCGCGCAGTATACGGCCGATTATGTTCTTCAAGACTTTTCATCTCAAGCATCGCGCCGACCGCGTACGCGCCGGTGAAATCTGAAATATCGAACAGAACAGCAACTTTCTCCCCGCGACGCTCGGACTCTCCTTTCACCAGTGCCTTTGCGGCAGCGACCTGCTCTGCAAGGCGCGGCACTGAGTCCGCGTCTACTGAACCGGCGAGGCGCATGTACACGAGGTCTCCCTCAATGACTGCGTCAAAAGGCTCGTTCATACATTCAGACTAGCAAGTGACTGGATATCCGCAAGACCTTCTACAAAAATTTTTCCTTTTCAGAGTCAGTGTTTTAAGAGTACTGCGGGACACAGTTACGCTTCGATTGTTGGCTCAGAATCAGTACGCACAATAACCACCGTGCAACGCGCAACAAGTGTTGCAAGCGCCGCGACCGCGGTTAAGACTGGTGCGACGAGTACACCAAGCGCCGCGACCGGCACGCCAACATGCAGCGGTATCTCAATAAGTGGAACCCCGCTTTCGTTTTTTATAATTATTTTACGAGCCTTCCCTGCCTCAATAATTTCTTTCACTTTTGCAACAAGCTCCGGACCGCTAATTTTAAATTCTTCTTGTTGGTCATTCATACCGTTAGTGTACGCAAAAAATGCACTCAATCAATACGTGATAGGGCGGCACTGAGAGATGGCATATATACATCGCGCGTGAGCACGCGTATATCCTCCTGGGTAACCAAAAAAATTCCCGGTCCGCCACCAAGTGTGTACACGGTGACATGGGTCGGCGGATAGTCGAACGGGATACTATGCTTCGCTCGAAGCTGATCAAAAAACTTGTGTAGCCCTGACACGTCGCACATCGCGGCAAGTGTCTTCCGCTCTCCCTCGACGACAAACCTAAGCTCACCTGTATATCGCTCAAAAGCTATCTCTGTATCCTGCACAAACGCGCAGAAGTCAGCAACCACAGACTGAACGAATGTGGGGTCAGCAATCGAATGACGCTCAATAAGCTTTCCGATACAGACGAGTGAGACATGGAACGCAGGGCGTCGTGTGAGTGTGGCACCTTCGACCACAAGAGAGTCGGGTATCTCGGGAGGAGTGACTGGTAGTCCGATCACGTCGTCGTGTACACCTGCAAGCTCGTACTTCGTCCCGTCACAAATAAACTGCTTTCCCATACATTATGCAAAATCCTTGACGAGCACTAATTCGTTTCCCTCTGAGTCATGAAAAAATGCCATCCTCCCCCACGGGAATGTGGTGATGCCGTCCGCATATTCGATTGCGCTCGACTTACTCATACCAGAAACGAACGACACACCGCGTGATGCAAGTTCAGCTACTCGCGCACCTAAGTCATCGACATAAAACTCGACTCCTTCGCGCACTCCACCATCTGTATATAGGTGAATCTCTGCATCTCCTACCACTATCGCAGCCCACACCTCGTCGTGGTGTCGGCATACAAGTCCGAGCACCTCGGTATAAAATCGCACCGCCCGCGCAAGATCTATCACTTGTACATCTACTATCAGTTTCATTCTTACACCGTAAGGTTTTCTAGTCGAAGACGCAAGGAAGTACGGCCCATGAAGTGCGACTTCTCTATAGTGGCGTCGAGGGTGACACGGTCGCCGGGCGAGAGCAGTTCGAGATCGTCTTTGAACGCAGTGCGTGGAACAAAAAAAGCGATCGCTTCGATCGACGCTCCGCGCTCGTCAGATAGCTTGAGGCGTACATGCTCATCATGGGCGCCGAAAAATGCAACTGCATCAACTACAACATCGGTGAAACGGAATACGGGTTTCTCGTTCTCGATGCCGAAGGGTGCGAGCATACGCAGTGATTCGTAGGTGCGGTCAGTGACTTCAGACAACGTGAGCACTCCATCATGCGCTTCGAGCCGTGGCTCCGAGGGCGATGTCTGGCTAGAGCGGAGCGTCACCGAGGACTCGCCCGAGGAGTCTCCGAGAAGCGCGTCATACGCAGTACGAAGCGCAGACTCAAGCTCATGTATCTTCTCTGGTGCGATAGAAAAACCGCCGGAAGACTCGTGTCCACCAAAATCTGTAAGTACCTGCCGCGCCGCGGTCATGAGCGCGACCACATTTACGTCTCCGGCAGAACGAATGGATCCTTTAATTAATTCGCCATCTTTGCCCCATAGGCATACAGTTTTTTTATACGTCTCTATAATATTGTTTCCCGCAATACCAAGAAGTGACGGTCGCCATTCCTGTGAACCCATCACAATCAGCGCATGCTGTTGCGGCGTACTCTCGAGTCGATGTTTCACCTCTTTTGCTACGCGCGCGCCCGCGAGCTTTCGCGCCTTATTGAGTGACACGAGTTTATTTGCTAATTCATTCGCACGCGCTTCATCAGTTGTGGTCAGTAGCTCAACGCCGATGCGCGGACTTTCCATGCGGCTGGCTGCATTTATTTTTGGCGCGATTGAAAAAGCGATATCATCTTCCGTTATGAATGGGAGCGGAATGCGCTCCTTGCGAAGCAAAGCCGCAAGTCCTACTCGTCTACCTTTCGCCATAACACGAAGTCCGAACTTCACGAGCGTCCGATTTTCTCCGATCAAAGGCACCATGTCAGCAACGGTTGCGAGTGCGACCAAGTCAAGGAGCCACTTCTCCCACCCGACAGGGATATTAAACTTTCCTTTTTGTATCAGCGCCTCGACGAGCTTAAATGCAACGCCCGTTCCACACAGCACCTTCTCTGGGTACAGGCTGTCCTCGCGGTGCGGATTAACAACTGCGATACCGGGCGGCAAAATAGATTGCGGTAAGTGGTGGTCAGTAACAATGACATCAATACCTAACGATTGCGCAAGAGCTACGTTCTCATTTTCTGTAATGCCGCAGTCGACAGTAATTAGGAGCGACACACCTTCGTCCGCGAGCGCGCGAATCCCTGCCTCATTCAACCCATAACCCTCACTCCGCTCCGCAACCATCATGCGTACGGGGTACTCGACCTTCGTAAAAAAATCCGCGAGAAGTGATCCGCCCGGAATACCGTCGCAGTCGTAGTCATGCCAAACTGCAATTTTCTCTTTTTTTTCTATCGCTGTGAGTATCCGTTCCACAGCAATCTTCATATCGGGTAACAAGAATGGATCATGACGCATCTCGTACGACGGCTCAAGAAACGCCGACACGTCGGTGATGCCACGCTCCGCAAGGAGTCGGGCTACAAGCGGACTCATGCGAACACTATATCAGTCGATGCTTCGCGATGCGTTGATGGCCAAAATTCCCGGCACGGTACCGTGTGCTAAAAAGTCAAGCATAGCTCCGCCCGCGGTTGAGAGAAATCCGAAACGGTCATTGAGTCCGAGATTGTGAATGGCTGCGATTGTATCTCCGCCGCCTACGACAGAAAACCCGGGTGCAGTGGCGACGAGTCGCGCAAGCTCTTCCGTTGCCTCGCGGTACCCTTTTTCAAAATCACCCATCGGGCCGTTCCACACAATACTCCGCGCTCGTGTAATGCGTGTCTGAAGCTGAGCTACAGATGCCGGCCCGACATCATAGATGCAGTCATTTGCGCGAACCTCCTCTGGACGTTTCACCTCGCGACCGAGCGGTGATGCAACCACCACATCTGAAGGAAGTAGTATCTTTGAGTTATGCAGAAGATCAGCAATGTGTGGCGAACGAGATGCGACTGAGCGCCCTACCTCAAGACCTTGCGCTTTAAAAAAGTCTGTCGCAAGCGCGCCACCAACGAAGACCTGATCATAGCTTTTGAGGAGCGCGCGTATGAGCGGCTCCTTCGTAAGAAATTTTGCGCCACCGAGGATCGCAAGTGACGGACTCTGCGGCGAAAGAGCGCGCGATAACCCCTCGACTTCCGCAGCGAATTGAAGACCCGCATACGTTGGCAAGTATTTGGGAAGTCCGACGACCGACGCATGCATGCGATGCGCCGCCGCAAAGTCGTCGTTTACAAAAACATCACCGAGCGCCGCAAGACGTCGCGCAAAGCCGTCATCATTAGCGACTTCGCCCGGATCGCGGCGCAAATTTTCAAGAAGGAGCACATCCCCGTCCCGCATCGCATGAACAGCCGCGCGAGGCGCGTCTCCCGTCACTCCATCAACAAACGCGAGGGGAACAGATTTATTGAGATACGCGCCTACTGGGCGGAGGGATGCGGTCGGCACGTCTCCAATATGCGAGATGAGGACGACCCGCGCACCACGCGCGGCAAGAAAAGAAATGGTGCGAACGGCCGCGGAAATGCGAAATGGATTTGCGACCTCGCCGTTCACGATTGGCACATTGAGCGACGCACGTACGAGAACGGTAAGACCCTTCAGCCGGTCCGCGATCGACGAGACGGTTTTGATTCGCATGCTCGTATGATACCAATGAACTCGCTAACATCAGTTGATGCGCGACCAACAAGAAAACCTTCCGCCCCGCCCTCCGCAAGGAGTAGCGGTGCAGAGGTTGCGTCAACCGCGCCGCCATATATCAACTTGGGCTGCATGCCATACTCCCGCCCGTATCGCTGGACAAGCGTCTTGCGTATAAAGAGGAGCGCTTCAGCCACGACGCGGGGGCCCGGAGCTGACGCGGCTCCGATCGCCCACACGGGCTCGTAGGCAATCACGATTTTTTTCAATTCACGCGCGTCGATACCGCGCAATGATGCCGGCACCATCGCTTCAATAGTTGTGAGATATGAGGCAGATGCATCACGTTCGCGCTCCCCTATGCAGAGAATGGGTGTGAGCTTTGCCTCTAACGCGATTCGAACCTTTTGAGCGACTGCATCGTCATTCTCTCCGAGCGCGCGTCGCTCCGCGTGCCCTAGAATGACATACGTTGCACCAGATGCCTTAAGGAGGGCAGCCGGTGATTCACCCGTGTATGGGCCAACACCGAGCAGAGAAATGTTTTGCGCACCGAACGCAAGACGAGCGCCTCGGTACGCCGCGCGCAGGTGTGCTATCAGCGGATCCGGTGGGCATACCACTATGTGTGCACTGCCCTCACGAGGAAGTTTTCCGATAACGCCGCGTATGAGTTCGAGTCCTCGCTCGGGACTCTCAATGAATGCTTTCCAGTTAGCAACAACAAGTGGCTTTCTCATTCTTACAGTCTACCCTACCCATTTCTAGCGTTCATCGCGCCAGCGCGTGAGTACGTAGTCATCGGAAATGACTGGCGTAAACGGCGGAGGTGCTGTTTGAAGCGCGCGATCGTAGGTGTCAGTACGAGTTGAAAAGCCAGAAAGGAACGTATTTCCCGAGGTCCATTTCGTGCCGACGCGCCCATTTGATACGACAGTGCCCAGGGTAGTGAGCGATGTTCGCCGCACGAAACTCGCGAGGGACGAGGGTACTGCCTCGCTCCCTGACCGCGAACTGTCACACTCGGCACTACAGTAGTGATTGCGGCCGAAGCGTCCCTTTTGCGCGATAAAAATACCCTGAATGGTCATGACATCGGGCACTGAGAGACCGATCAGTACATCGCGCTCCGCAAGTGCCGTAAGCCCCGCCGACTGTATAGCTGTAATGTTTCCGGACAGAATGAGCGATCGGTCAACCGATGCCGAAGAAACATCGGCAGCCGCGACAACAAGCTTTTGCCCAGCTACACCCTCGAGCCACACGGTGTCTTCCGCAAACACTACGGGACATGACGCGGGAACCGTATATGTAGTCACGGGGCCAGTCGACTGAACGACGCTGCGCTCTTGCACCCATCCGAGCTCAGTCGAAAATCCGAGTACTTGTGTCGCCTGCGTTACGCGCGCGGCGTCTACGCGCCCATCAGCGCGTAATGTAATCTTCCAACCAAACGATCCAGATGGTGGTAAATAGACTCCCGATGTTGTGGCGTATCCCTTAAGTTCAGCGAGATCTACCTGAATACCTGCAAAGTCAACGGTCGGCGCGGGGTATCGCCAGAGCCCGCTCGGACCCCCAGCTCCAAATACGCCTGGGCGATCGACTGATGGGGAGCATCCAAAAGACGGGGTGCAGCTCCACGATGACACTGCACTCACCACATCAGCATTATGCGTGCCATCCATACGGATACCGCCGTTTGAATGGTACGGACCATTGATGACGCGGTCAGCTCCTACCCAGACTGAAGAGTTTGTGATGGTCGCGTACGAGGCAACGGTGGGTCGCGCATAGTCTGCCGATATCGTTCGTGAAATGCGAGCATCACGCACACTCCGGCCAGTTGCAGCAATTCTCGCGGTCAGCGTCTTGCCGCACGCGGATGCGCCAGAAATCGAAAGCGTAAACGTGCCAATATCTCCCCCCTCCGGATCGCGCAGCGTTCGTGTATACGGACCGGGCATACCCGTACCGTCCGTAAGATCGTTTGGCCAGTGCGCGAGCCTCCAGCGATAGTACTCGAGTCCTGCCTCAGCTATGTGAAATGACTTTACTCGATTCTCATAGGCGAGCTCTGCCTGCTTTTCCGCAAATAAGTACCCAACCAATGACACAATAAGCAACGAACATACGCCGCCGAATACCAACACGAGAAGTGTTACATATCCTCGGACACTATGCGCGTGTACCGCGTGGCGTCTCATGGTGTTCGTAGTGCGCGAAGCGTCGCCGTCTCGAGAAGTGTGACGTTAAACGGCAAGTGCTCCGTAAAAATATCTACCACCGGCATAATAGACACCGCATCAACGAGCGAGACTGACGAAGTGGCCGCGATTTCAGTCCGATTCGCATAGTAGCGAAAGAGCGGGACACCATCTTCGCTGTTGCGGACATGCGCAGAAATAAGTCGCTCTTCAGGGACACCGGCGTACGTCGGAGGTACTCCCGCCTCGGTAACTGAGCGTACCAGCTGCGTGCCGATGAGCGAGTACTGAATGCGCTCAACGCTCTCATCACTATCGGTATCAGCGTAAAACGTAATAGTTGAAGTGCCGATAGCGGCGAGAGGATATGCGCCAGTGTCCGCGTAGGAGGCCTCGCGTACGTCGCGCGTAAACTGCGCTACACCGGCGCGTGCGTTCGCGATCTGTATTCCCTGCTCAATACTCGACTCTTGCGAGCGATACATCTGCATCACAGACTCCGCAACAACAACGAGTATGATGCTCACAATCGCGACTGTGGTTATGGTTTCAATGAGGGTGAACGCACGCATAGATTAGTTAGTAAGAAGTACCGTTGTCTCAGTTCTACCAGAAACGGAAACAGTCTGTGTCGCCGGCGTGTAGCCGACCTTTGAAACAGTGAGCGTGTACCGGTCAGCTGAAAGTTGGGGGATGTATGCCTGACCACAGTCACCCGTCATGACTGGCGGCAGAGCGCCAATGGACACAGTCGCGTCACGAACGGGCAGACCTGCATGCGTGACGAGCACGCGGAGTGAGTGTGGTGATCGAGGCACGAGCGTGAGTGTCGTATCAGTGCGCTCGCCGGGCTGAACCACTACAGGGAACGGGCACACCTCAAAAAGATCAAAAGCTTCGGGCGGCGTCACGGTATACGCATCCCATTCAACTGTGTCCGTAAACGCACCCGCAGCATCTGTAGTAACGGAACGCAGTGTTTTAGGAACAGGAGTGCCAAGAAGTGTCGCGCCTATAGACTTTGCGCCAACGAGCGAAACCAGTGTATTTGGCAAGGGCGCTCTACCCGCAACATAGATCAGGCGCCAATCAGTGAGCGCGGGAGTAGAAACCGCCTCACCTGTAAGTACGGCACTCAGCGCAAGACGCGGGTAAGTTGATGTGCTGACGCCGCTCATGTCAATTGGTCCCGTCGTAAACCCCGCTCCATTCCCTGGCAACACGGAATCGGGGAGTGGTAAAAATCCTTCCCCATTCGGCACCAGAAGCCGAACACGGAGCGACTCTCCCGGAAGCGCACTCGCACTGAATTCTACGCGAGACCAGCGCGCGAGCGCAGTCGGCGCGATGAGTATTGAACGCGCCTCACCGACGAGGGCATACTGACCGGCCGTACCTGCAAGCCGAAGCGCTCCGTCTGAAATACTGACCGAGGAGGTTGCCGCAAGAAAGGACAGTGAGGTAAATGAATCTTCAAATGTCTGCACCTCCTCGGGCGATACGGTGCGTAGCGCGAGCGTTCCAAGGCGATCTATTGCAAAGCTCGCGGTCGTTGTCTGCGTTGGCACTACTGATAGGCGGCCAGGGTTAGGGCTCGGATTACCGGTTGACACGTCATACGTTCCTGCCGATGAGTACCCGTCCTTGGTGACAGAAATAGCATACCCGGTACTCTGAGGTGAGCCAGGAAAGAGTACAGTGCCTGAGTCGTCCGCGGTTACGTTAACGGCGACAGGCGGCATGAGTGACGCATTCGTGATTGACACGCGCGCCCCAGGAACAGGGCGCGCGAGCGCGTCAAACACCACTATGCGGAGCGTACCACCGCCCGCGAGCGTCTCAACGCCGCGCGGCGCGGCAAGCGTGACCGCGCTCGTACTCTCTGTGCGACCGCGAGCCAGCCAGGTAACCTCAACTTTGACGCGCTTGTAGTCAGCACTTACACCGTTCGTATCTCCGGTGCCCGTACCATCAGCCGGATCATCTACATATTGAATGAGCGTGCGGACCGTATAGAACACGCCATTCAATGAGGTAGTTGCGACTTGCGGTACCATGCCGGCAGGAATGCCTCCGAGGGTGCCAAGCTCATCGTATGGCATCGCGCGCAGTCGCTCGAGAGAGTCCGCAACAACAGACACAGCTCCCGCTCGCGCTTTCGTTGTTGATGCAAGCTCGACCGCAAGCGTAAAGGCACTGAATAACGACACAAATACAAGAAGAATGATGCCGCTCCCGACCACGACATCGATAAGTGTCATTCCGCGCACCATCAGAAACTGCTTGAAAGCGAGTAAATTGGCGCGATCATGGAGAGCGCGAAAAATCCGACAAATCCACCGATCACCACCATAAGGAGCGGTTCGATAACGGTCGAGAGATTGCGCGTCCGCGCATCTACTGACTCTTCATAAAACTGCGCGGCTTCCGCAAGAAGCGCGGACAAGCGCCCGGTCTCCTCGCCGACGGCAGTCATTTCGATTAAAAGCGGGGGGTACAAGTGCGGGTAGTGATGGAGCGCACCCGCAAGACCTTCGCCTCGCTCGACCGCAACTGACGCAGACGCGAGCGCGTCGCGGTGAAACGGATTGCCCACCACGTCGCGCGTGATCGTGAGCGCGCCGAGCATATCAACCCCCGCAGACAAAAGTGATGAGAGCGTGCGCGCAGTACGGGCCGCGTACATTTCCGCGGCAATGTTCCGAATCAGAGGAGTATGCAGTACCATCCACGCAAGTGCGCGCGCGCCGCGAGCAGTGCGTAGAGCGCTTCCCACCGCAATAGCGCCGAGAAGCGCGAGAAGTACTGCAAAGAGCGAGTTAGATATCAGAAAATTGGACGCTGAAATGATGATGCGTGTCTGAATAGGGAGTGTGGCGCCTGCCTCGGCAAAGGTTTGACTTAAGGTCGGTACTACAAACATGAGCATGAGGACACCAATCCCTACCATGGCACTTACCACAATCGCGGGGTAGATCATTGCGCCTCGAATTCTTGATGCAAGCGCATGCATCTTCGCGAGCTGGTCCGCAACCGCTTTCAGCGACTCACTCAAGTTTCCACTTTCTTCGCCAGCGCGTACCATTGATATAAGAAACGGTGGAAACACGCGTGGTGCCGCGGAGAGCGCGACCGAGAGCGCACTACCGCGCTTTACGCCGCCAATGACATCAGAAAGCACTGCTTTAAATGTGCGATTTCTGGTCTGGCGTTCTATGACACTAAGCGCGCGTGTCGTTGAAAGTCCCGCGGCAAGCATGGCCGCCATAGTGCGCGCGAACGTCACTTTTTCATCAACGGAAACCGTTCCGAATCGGTCAAGATAATTTTGTGCACGGCCGAAAATGCCCGACGCACTGCTCACAAGGGAGATCACGCGATCGCCTCGGGTGCGCATGTCTCGATACACCTCAAACCGAGACACGGCCTCAACGGTCTCTCGGTACTCTTCTCCATCTTTCGTGACCGCCGTGACCGAAAACTTCGGCATACAAAAAGTATACCGCGCAAAAGTAACGAGACATTTCTCAACACTTAAAAACCCCGCAGAAGCGGGGATTTATCGTACTTCAATCGAGCTATGGTTTGAGATTTATGACAGCCGAAAGAGCCACAAAGAGTGCAGTTAATACGCCTGCAGCACCTGCTAGTCGTCTACTAGTTTTTCTATCATACCACCAGAACTCACGAAAAAAATCTATCAAAGGACGTCGACCTTCTGTTTTCGATCTTTCAGTTGCGCGACTAGCTGCTCTATCGATCCACTCTTCGCTCATGCTAAGTATTAAATTAAGTATTAAATTATGACTGCAGGAAGTATACTTTTTTTTCTTAAAAGTCAAAAGCTACTCCGTCACGACACGTGCCGCTTTATGGGTCCGAGCGCTAACAGATTAGGTGCCAAAAAGTTGTTTTTAAATAACCTTGTCTTTATAGCGTACCGCAAGGTACCCGATCACAATAAGCAAGATACCGCTAAGAATAAGCGCAACTGGCCACCCGACAATGTCAGCAAAATACTCCCCCGTCAGATACATCACATACCACATAATACTAAGCACGCTTACGATCAAGATGCGCTTGCTCTTCAAGAGGAGTGCTATGTAGAGCACAAACGAAATGAGGAATGGGTAGAGTAGCTCCCATATGGGGGTAGAGCCGAAAACTAACGCGGGCGAGACTAGCATCGCTACGCTTCCAAGGAAGTACATGAGGCTTGCGAGCGGCTCATTAAGAGTCCCACGAAATGTTGATCCAATATAGATGCCGGCAGCACCGACGATGAGTGTGAGGTGCGCAAAAAACTCAGTACGCAGGTCTGGCAAGATACTATACACACCCGCATAGAGGAAGGTGATACTGTGCAGCAACATAAAGATTGTGAAAATCACATGCTTTATGCGGAGATAGGTAAGCGCATAGCCGACCAATAAAACAGCCGAGATAGTGGTTAGAAGTTCTGGCGTCAGATTCAGCCCGAAGAGCTCCTCAAACACAACTGCGAATCCGAATGGGAAAAGGCTCCCAGCAATAAGTTGGAACGCAACTCCTGAGTGACTCACTGTGTCGCGTGTCATGAGCGAGAGACCAAGTATGTACGTTGCAAGCGCACCGCCGAATGCAATACTCACGCGCTCAAGAGAGCCGATATCCTGCCAAAATGTCGCAACAAATGTGCCTATGCCGAGGAGTACGATAAATCCGCCAATGTATTGAATAAGCTGAACTGCCGTGACGCGGGATATCGTGTTTTGTTCAGAGACTCCAGCGGATGCTGTCCCAACCGAGCTCACCTGGAGCACCGTCCTGATCTCGTCATTCCTCACAATGCCACTCTCAACCGCCTGACGGATAGAAGCGAGAATTGCTGCTTTATCTTGCTGTTCCATATTATTCAATGACCCAACCAACAAATTGCGAACCGCCATAATAACGTGGCAGAAGCGTAATCGGCAGGGGACGCGAAACTACTCCCTTTTTAATGATACTCCCATTTGAGTAGCTCGATCCAACAAAAAAGAATCGGGACACTCCTCCGCCTCCACGCTCCACGTGTGAGACTTCGTACCCGTCTGGCGCGATGAATGATGGGTCATACGAAAGTGCTTGTGCCACCTCAACTGAAATCGGCATAGACTCCCAGGTGTCAGTATTGAACCTGCGGAACCTTACTTCTACGCTCCCCGCCTCAGTACTCGATCCTACGAGAAGCCTCCCACTAGACACAGAAACCCTTTCTTCTCGCATATAGTAGTCGGGCGAACTTGGATCGATATACACAAAATCGTACTTAGGCTGCACGAAAAACTGCGGTACAAACCCCACTAAAGCAACGACGAGTAGAAACAGTATAGGCACCCCAACAATGAGTGCAACTGGGCTCTTCATAAAATCATTTAGCATGTACCTAGTATACCTCTTCTTCCTCTACAGTTCGTACACGTACAGCCTACTCCGTCACCACGCGGAGGACTTCTTCAACCGTAGTCACTCCGCGCGCGGCTTTATAGATGCCGTCCTCAAGCATCGTGAGCATGCCTTCCTTCTTAGCGTGCGACTCTATCTCGTCTGCGGTGCTTCC
>JAGWWK010000006.1 GCA_018970425.1 Patescibacteria group bacterium
GCACTACCGCGCTTTACGCCGCCAATGACATCAGAAAGCACTGCTTTAAATGTGCGATTTCTGGTCTGGCGTTCTATGACACTAAGCGCGCGTGTCGTTGAAAGTCCCGCGGCAAGCATGGCCGCCATAGTGCGCGCAAACGACACTTTTTCATCAACGGAAACCGTTCCGAATCGGTCAAGATAATTTTGCGCACGGCCGAGAATGCCCGACGCACTGCCCACAAGGGAGATCACGCGATCGCCTCGGGTGCGCATGTCTCGATACACCTCAAACCGAGACGCGGCCTCAACGGTCTCTCGGTACTCTTCCCCGTCTTTCGTGACCGCGGTCACCGAAAACTTCGGCATAGACACATTCTACCGTGCTAAATGTAGCTCGCACTTCACGATGCGATGTGCTCACCGCTACTCCGTCACCACGCGTAACACCTCTTCGACCGTGGTGATGCCGCGCGCGGCTTTATAGATGCCGTCCTCAAGCATCGTGAGCATGCCTTCCTTCTTAGCGTGCGACTCTATCTCGTCTGCGGTGCTTCCTTTCATTATGAGATCTCTAATCCCTCGCGAGACATGAAGTATTTCATGAATGCCGGAACGCGACGCATAGCCGTCGGGAGATACTCCACCAACAACCGGCTTAAAGAAACGCAAATCTTTCACGGTCGCGCGTGGCGGCAGATGGCGCTCCTCTATAAGGACTTGCACAATGCGCTCCAGATCTACGCGCGTCGCAAGAGCGGCGAGCTCATCCTCGTTTGGTGCGTACTCAACGCGGTCAGGAGTGAGGCGCCGTACTAAGCGCTGACCCACTATGACGCGAAGCGTAGATACAAGAAGGAAGGGTTCGGCGCCGAGGTCAATGAGGCGCGGAATCGTTGCTGCAGCCGAGTTTGTGTGCACAGTCGAGAGCACGAGGTGCCCCGTGAGCGCGGCGTTTACCGCAAGACCCGCCGTCTCCTGATCGCGTATTTCTCCGACCATTATAATGTCCGGGTCCTGGCGAACTAATGTGCGTAACCCATGCGCGAAGGTAAAGCCGATGTCGGGCCGCACCTGCGTTTGATTCACCCGCGCCATCTGGTACTCAATCGGATCCTCAATCGTGGAAATATTAACGTCTGGCGTATTTAAAATGTCGAGCACCGTGTAGAGCGTCGTTGTCTTACCCGATCCAGTCGGCCCTGTAACCAAAATCATGCCAGTGGCCTGCTTCGTCGCATCGAAAATATGTTCAAGTCCAACGCCATGAAAGCCCAAAGACTCAAGCGTAAATCCCCCGCCGCTCTCACGAAGAATGCGCATCACGGTTTTTTCACCAAAATAGGTCGGTAGTACTGATACGCGGAACGACACCGCCTCGCCATCTGCGTCTATTTTGAAGCGTCCGTCTTGTGGAAGGCGTTTTTCATCGAGCTTGAGGCGCGCAAGCACCTTGATGCGAGCTGTGATAGCTGGATGAGCGGTGGCGGGCAACTCCATCGCGTCATGCAAAATGCCGTCGACTCGATAGCGTATAAGGAGCGCGCTCTCCATTGGCTCAATGTGGATATCTGACGCGTTTTGCGCGATGGCGTGTCGAAGCAAGGTGTCCATAATGCGTACCACCGGTAAGTCCTCCGCAATGCGCTCGAGCCCCTTAGCGTCTGTGGACGCGGGTAGAGCGGCAAGGGATCGACTCGCGGCTCTGATGATGTCGCCGAACTCGTCTTTAAGCGACTTCTGGTACTGAATGAGCGCCGCTTTCATACTATCGGTGTCAGTGAGTCGTGGCAAAATCCGGAGTCCGAGCGTCTTCTTGATGAAGCTTACGGACGCGAGGTCGTGCACATTGAGCATCGCAACCTCAAGTGAGTCACTATTTTTTTGATACGCGACAATGTTGCGTGTACGCGCGATGGGCTCGGGTATGAGCGAAAGCACCGCAAGGTCAATCTTTATCCCTTTGAGCGAGACAAACGGTATACCCATGAGGTGCGCCTCTACGCGACGAATGTCGTCCGCCGTCAGTGACCCCCGAGATACTAACTGCTCGCCGAGAGACTGCTCGCGTTCGCGCGCATCAGTCTCCGCGGCGGCGACATCTGTGCGCGAAACCAGTCCGGCATCAATAATGAAACGCTTCAGTGCTTCGTCTGTAACTTGCATGCTGCTCTACCTATGATACACTTTGAAATGTCTGTTGAGGCAGGTCCGCAGAGTGCGGGCCATTTTTATTTCTTAACAACGGATATGGAATTCGATCTAAAAACGATGAATAGCGTTATCGGCCAGTTGGCCGATGAACGAGGAATCCCTCGCGAGCGCATGCTCGAAGCGGTAGAGATGGCGCTCGCAACCGCGTACAAACGCGAGTTTGGTAAGCGCGAGCAAGTGGTCCGTGCGCACTTTAATGGCGAGAGCGGGGATGTGGATTTCTATCAGATCAAAACCGTCGTTGACGCGTCCACCGTCCGTATGGACGAGTCAGATGAGCGTATAGGTGAAGACGGCGAACTTTTGCCACTTTTTAATGAGGAAAAGCACATCCTTCTTGAGGACGCTGCACGCATCAAGCGCGGAGCGCTCCTCGGAGACGAGATCGTCTTTCCGCTTGAAAAACGCACCGATTTCGGCCGCATCGCGGCACAGACCGCGAAGCAAGTAATTATGCAGAAGATCCGCGAAGCAGAGCGAGCGTCAGTGGTACAGGAGTTCGGCGGTAAGGAGGGCGACATCGTGAATGGTGTGGTACAGCGCATTGAACGCGGCAATTTATACGTAGACCTGGGTCGCGCAACCGGTATTATGCCGTTCCATGAACAGATCCCTGGTGAACGCTACCGCCCAGGCGAGCGCATACGCGGATACCTGTTCTCCGTTGAGGAGGGTGCCCGTGGCGTCTACCTGCGTCTCTCCCGCGCGCATCCTAAGTTTTTGGAAAAACTATTTGAAATGGAGGTGCCAGAGCTTCAGTCGGGTGCCGTTAAGATCAAGGCGCTCGCGCGCGAGGCAGGCGGCCGCACAAAGATCGCAGTCGAGTCTACCGATCCGCGTATAGATCCGGTTGGTACCCTCGTGGGCCAGCGCGGTGTGCGCGTGAACACGGTAATGAGCGAACTTGGAGGCGAGCGCATCGACATTATGGAATGGTCGGAGAATCCAGTTCGTTTTATCGAAGATGCACTCTCCCCTGCACAAGTCTTGTCTGTCACCCTGAACGAGGACGAGCATCGCGCGTCTGTAGAGGTAACTGACGAGCAACAGTCCTTAGCTATCGGACGTGGTGGGCAAAATGTACGACTGGCAGCCAAGCTTACTGGTTGGGCTATAGACATTCGCTCAGTCGGCGGACCGGGCGTATCAGAGGAACCTGAAGAAACCGCGTTTGAAAAGGAGGGCCGCACCGAGGGTACCCTCGAGGCAGATGAGGCACCCGCACAGCCCTCTGAAGAAGCACTTGGCGCGGCAGATGAGGTAAATGAAGACGCGCGTGAGGAGGCCGCAACGGAAAGTGCGGTTGATGAAAATCCCGCCGAAAAAGAAGAAGAGAAAGATAACTAACCTATATTCTATGAACCTTTGGCACGACATCGCCCCAGGCACAGAAGAAGAAATGCATGTAGTTATTGAAGTTCCACGACACTCCCGCAACAAGTACGAAATCGATAAAGAAACTGGGCTCATCGCACTCGACCGCGTTCTCCATACCGCACAAACATTTCCACTCGACTACGGATTTGTACCCCAGACCCTCTGGGACGACGGCGACGCACTTGATGTCCTGGTAGTAACGACTGAAGCGCTCCACCCCGGAGTCCTCGTGCGTGCCCGACCTGTCGCGATTATGGACATGATTGACAGTGGCGACCCAGATGGAAAAGTGATCGCCGTTCCGTCAATGGATCCTCGCTGGAAAGACGTTACCGATCTCGATGATCTAAACCCTCACCTCTTGAAGGAGCTTGAACACTTCTACTCAACCTACAAGCAGCTCCAGAATAAAGTGGTGCAAGTGACTGGATTTAAAGGAAAGAGCGAAGCGGTCGCCGCATTCCGCCGCGCGCAGGAGCTCTACAAGAAGTCACGCGCTCACTAGCATGGCACAAAAGGAACCATCCGGCCCCTTGATCGCCATCATTATCATTGTCATTGTACTTGCCTTGGGTGGTGCGTACTATCTCGTACGTGAAATCAATGCTCTCCGCGGCATGTCCCAAGGATTGAGTACTAGCGTTACCCCGCATGCAAACTACCGTTGAAAAAAAGCCTCACGCAGAAACTGTCATTTCCGGAACCCTCTCAGTTTCTGACATAGATGCGCACTACGCCACTGCGCTTGATCACTACGCAAAAGAGATTGAGCTCCCCGGCTTCCGCAAGGGCAAAGTTCCTAAAGAGCGAGTCCTAGAGGAAGTAGGACCGCTCTCTGTCTGGCGCAGAGCCGCGGAGTCTGCCCTTCGCGACCGTATGGAAGGGATTCTTGGTTCGCACACGCTCATACCCATCATGCCACCTGCGGTTGAACTTACCATCACCGAGGCGCAGACGGATGTGCCTTTCAAAATAGCCATCGTCACGCCGCCGTCTGTCACTATTGAGTCTCCGGCAAAGATTGCGAGAGAGACGCTCAAAAAACTTGAGGAGCTCGATCGCGAGAAAGAGCTCAAAGAGGCAAAAAAGTCACTTGAGGCACAGACCCGTGCCATGCTCGAGGTATCAGAGGAGCGCCCGCTAACCGATGACGAGGCAAAAAAACTTGGCTTTGAAAACAGCGCCGCGCTTGACCACTTCATGGACGGTGAGGCAGTCAAAGCGGTTGATTCCTATGAGGATCAGCGAAGGCGCGGCGCGGTTGCGCAGGCACTGGTCGGTGCCGCGACTGCGGATGTACCACAGGTACTCCTTGATGAAGAGGTACGCGCAATGCTTGAGTCAAGCAAAAAGCGTATGGCCGCCGAGGGCTTACCTTTCAATGAGTACCTTGCAAAACGTGATCGCACGGAAGCTGATATTCTCGCGGAAATGCGTCCGCAAGCTGAAAAGCGACTCATCCTTGACCTCATATTCGCGACCATCGCAAAAGACGCTTCTCTCAAACCAAATGAAGCAGAGATGCATCGCGTAGCACATGCCTTGATGCAACAAGGAGTGCCCGACCGCGCCGCGCATCAGTACGCAGCAGAGGTGTCTATCCGCGAGCAGGTATGGGGACAGCTTGGTCTCCCTACGCAGACTGCTACCCAGGAAACTAGCTCTCCAGAGGAGTCTAAAGAAGCCGGGTCCGACGCAGACGACCACAAGCACTAAGGCTCATACTCCACTAAAAAAACCTGCGTCAGCAGGTTTTTTCCATACCGGACTATGCGGGCGTCACTCGACAGCGACGGTATCGATTCTGTATAGTGTGCGCATGAAGCATCACTCAAATATGATTGTGCCGATGGTTATCGAGAAGACAAACCTCGGCGAGCGCGCGTACGACATCTACTCACGCCTCCTTAAAGAGCGTATTGTTTTTCTTGGAGGCCCTATTCACGACGACACCGCAAACCTCGTCATTGCCCAACTCCTCTTTCTTGAGTCAGAGGACCCGAAGAAGGATGTATACCTTTACATCAACAGTCCTGGCGGATCTGTATCTGCTGGACTTGCGATTCTCGACACGATGAACCACATAAAACCCGACATTGCGACTGTGACCGTGGGGATCGCGGCCTCAGCTGCGGCAGTAATTCTCTCAGCTGGCAAAAAAGGTAAACGCTATGCCCTACCGAACTCAGAAGTGATGATTCACCAGGTGATGGGCGGCGTCGAGGGTCAGGCGACTGATATCGAAATAGCTGCAAAACACATCCTCCGTACGAAGGAGAACTTGAACAAGATTTTGTCTAAAAACACGGGTAAGCCACTCGCGCAAGTTACTGCCGACGCAGAGCGCGACTACTGGATGACCGCCGAAGAGGCCAAGAAGTACGGCATCATCGACGAAATATATAAAAGCCGATAGTTCTCCACCACTCGCCGTTTTGACCCAAGTGTAAAACGTTGGTACTATTGGTACTGGGTTTATTTAGTTTGTAACTTGGACTTTTCGCTTCCGGAACCAGAGCTATGCTGAGCGCCCGATTGACTCTACGAATCCTGAACCGCTTTTCGCGGCTTTTCGCACTGTCGGCACGTAGCTAATTCTGTATCCGTACGCGAGGGTCCTCCCCTAGCGTATGTCCACATTTACTCTATTACTCCTTCTTGCGGTCACTGGCCTTACAGGTCTCGGCGCTGGCTACGTGCTGCGCTGGCTTGTTGGTCTCTCACAAAAAGGGTCGGCGGAGCTTGAAATCAAGCAGATCCTTCTCGATGCTCGAGAAAAAGCGGAAAAAGTAATCTCTGAGGCGGAGCGCCGCGCGGAGACGCTCGACCAAGCAGCGAAAGAAGAAATTAACCAGAAAGAAGAAGTCTTGGTTCAGAAAGATAAGCGACTTGGTGAAAAAGAGCAGTACCTCGATAGGCGCCAGCTCGATATCGATCGAGAAGCTGAACGCATAAAGTCGCAGATTGACGAGGTTCGCGCGATTAAAATCAAAGCAGAGGCACTTCTCGCTGAACGCCAAAAGGCGGTTGAGGATGTTGCCAAGATGACGGAGCAAGAAGCGCTCCAGAAACTTATGAAGGCGGTTGAGGATGAGCACGAGGAAGACATGATGGTGCGCGTGCAAAAGCTTGAGATTGATGGCAAGGAGCGACTTGAGCGACGCGCGAGAGACATTCTTGCAAACTCAATCCATCGCCTTGGTAATGCGGTGCAGACTGACATCCTAACCACGAATGTCCCTCTACCGAATGACGAAATTAAGGGCAAGATTATCGGTAAGGAAGGTCGAAATATTCGCGCATTTGAGCGCGCCACCGGCGTTGATGTCTTACTCGACGAGCAGCCGGGCATGATTGTGATCTCATGCTTTGACCCTATTCGTCGCCAAGTCGCGCGTATCGCGCTTGAAAACCTGATCGTTGACCAGCGCATCCAGCCGGCAAAGATTGAAGAAGTCGTGGAGAAGGCGAAGAATGATGTCACAAAAATAATGAAGCAGAAGGGCGAAGAGGCGATGTATGAGGTCGGCCTTACCGGCTACGACCCAAAGTTGGTTGCCGTCCTTGGTCGCCTCCACTTCCGTACATCCTACGGCCAGAATGTTCTCTACCACTCTGTTGAAATGGCACACATCGCAGGCCTCATGGCCGCAGAGCTTGGCGCTGACGTCAAAGTAGCGAAGGCAGGTGCCCTGTACCACGATATCGGCAAAGCCGTTGACCACGCAGTCCAAGGTACGCACGTCGAGATTGGTCGCCGCATCCTCGAGAAGTTCGGTGTCGACAAGCGCGTCATACAGGCAATGCAGGCGCACCATGAAGAGTATCCGTATGAGACGGTGGAGTCATACATTGTGCAGGTTGCTGACGCAATTTCAGGCGGACGGCCGGGTGCGCGACGAGACTCTGTCGAGAACTACATCAAACGACTCACTGAACTTGAAGGAATCGCGACATCATTCAAGGGCGTTGAGAAGGCATTCGCTATCCAAGCAGGACGCGAACTGCGCGTCTTTGTGAAGCCTGATGAAATGAGTGACTACGAGGCGCGCGAACTGGCACGCAATGTCGCGCTTCGCGTAGAAAACGAACTCAAGTACCCGGGCGAGATCAAGGTAAACGTGATCCGCGAGCTACGAGCGATAGAATTTGCTAGATAAAAAGCAACATTATCCCGCGCAAGTCAAGTACTTGCGCGGGATTTTTGCGTACTTATACTGTTTTTAAGCCATTTATGGGCGGTTGCCACCTCGGCGCTCACACTGCTGAGTTGCGCAAAGATCCTTATTAGCCACTAACCGAAAGCCATGAACAAGCAAGACCTTGCCGATGAAGTACACAAAGTACTTGGAGGCACAAAGGTTCAGGCGGAGGAAGTTGTCGAGACGCTGATCGATACGATCACCAAGGCTCTCAAGACTGGTGAGGAGGTGTCAATCGCCGGCCTCGGCATCTTTTCGACCAAGATGCGTCCAGCACGCACGGGCAGGAATCCTCGCACTGGCGAAACTATCAAGGTTCCGTCAATGCGCGTGCCAAAGTTCCGAGCAGCGAAGGCGCTCAAGGAATCAGTAAAGTAACTTTCGATTACTTTGCCTGCAGGGCTCGCTCGGGATAAAAAGCAAGCTTTTTCTCCCCTCGCTCACTAACAGGTACAATAATCGAGAGTTTCGAGAAAAGAAAAACCGCCGAGCACAACCGGCGGTTTTTTGCTACAGTGGTGAGGTACGCGGGCGTGGTCTACCGGTATGACACCTGCCTTCCAAGCAGGTAGAAGGGGTTCGACTCCCCTCGCCCGCACAGTATACTGACTCTATGAATGGCACCCTGGGAGTGATCCGGGACCTTGGCATACTCGTTACTGCTGCCCTCTGTGCGGCACTTATTGCCACCTATACAGAGAGAACGTACACATTAGAACCATCGTACGATACTCTCGCTACCGCGACATCAACCATCGCGTACGATGAGACGTCGAGTCCGAGCTTACCTACAGACCCCGAGTCAGAGATCACGCCTCCAAAACCTACGCAAGAAGCTGTGCGGCAAGACCCGCCTAGCGCTGCACCGCGCGCCCCAGACACGCCGCGCCCGCAACCCGCTGAAAACGCTCCAAAAGTGGAGGAATTAGGAATCACCCTCGATGACGCAATATCGTCAATTAACTCACTCGCACAAGGTCAGTCATCGGCTGCGCAGTCAGTGAATGACCGCGTGCGCGGAGCACTTGTAAATGTGCTGTGTTCGACCGCAAACGGTACTAAGTCTGTCACGGGCTCGGGGGTCATCATTGACCCGCGCGGAGTCATACTTACTAATGCCCATGTCGCGCAGTTTTACCTCTTACGCGACTACCCTACTCCGAACAGCGTTTCCTGCGTCATACGCACCGGTAGCCCGGCATACCCGCGCTATAGAGCAGAGTTGATGTATCTTCCCCCGGCATGGATACATGACAACGCGCAAAAGATAGACGATGAAAGGCCGACTGGTACCGGCGAGCGCGACTACGCCCTCCTCCGCATTACAGGGGGAGTGAGCGCGTCGGTAGAACTGCCAGCTCAATTTCCCTTCCTTCTTATTGCTCGGTTCGAACCCCGCATTGGGGAAGATGTGCTCCAAGCGGGCTATGCGGCAGGCTTTCTGGGTGGCATAACACTACTCAGCGATCTGTACGCCGCTAGCGCCTGGACCAAAGTGCGTGATGTCTACACCTTTAACGCAAATACCATTGACCTTGTCTCCCTTGGCGGCTCTATTGTGGCGCAGGGCGGCTCTTCTGGCGGACCAGTGACGAACAAGGACGGTATCCTCATGGGGGTCATTGTGACTAATGTTGGCACCGGCGACACTGAGTCCCGGAACCTTAACGCCATCACGACCGCGTACATAATTCGCGACTTTGAGTCTGGCCGCGGAAAATCACTCGAGGCTGTGCTCTCTACTGAAAACCTAGCGGACGAAGTTACAATATTCAATCAGGTATACTTCCCTGCCATGTCGGCAGCACTCAAAGCAGAGCTCGAGCGCTAGGAGTGGCGCTCTGGCCGTAGGCAGAGAGCTAATACGCACGAGATACTGAGCGCAGTGAAAGACAGTACCGAACCTCCATGCACAACAGCACGCCAATCGGCCGAAAGATCGATGTATCCTTGGTTTTCGAGGCCTATATACAACGCACCTATCACCGAAGTCATAAAAAATAAGCCGGCAAGTGCGGCTAACCCTCGGTTTACTGGACCTATCTCAGGATGATCTTCAAGTACCACTAAACATACTGTATCAAAACAGTTCCCTACCTTCAAAGCGGAGTGCAGTAGTCGAAATCTAGTAACACGCAGTCTCCGCGACCTCCTTCTTGCTCCGTTCGGGACGCAACGGAGCGTTTCTTCCACGAACTACGAAAAAAGTCGCCTAGCAAGCTGGCGACTTTCTTTCTCCGTTCGGGACGTAACGGGGCGTTTCTTCCACGAACTACGAAAAAAGTCGCCTAGCAAGCTGGCGACTTTCTTTCTCCGTTCGGGACGTAGGGAATCGAACCCTATCTACCTGCTCCCAAAGCAGGCGTACTACCGGCATACTCCGTCCCGTCAAAACTAAACCCTGACGCTAGCGTACTACTTTCCAAGGCGAGAAGGAAGGTGAAAGTGCACTTTAACCTTCTTAGAGCCGACGGGAAGGAAGCCTGGAGGGCTTACCGGCATACTCCGTCCCGTACCTGTCAAATATACACTAAGATCCGATAATTACATCATCTAAGTGCCGAATCCTAGCTTTCCTAGTTGCACGATCGAGCTCCACAACTACCACATCAAAGCGCCAGTCCTCTTTCTCATGCGTAGAGAGCAAATAGGACTCGATTGTCCTTGAAAGTCTTTTAAGCTTATGAGAGTGCACATTCTCCTCTGCACGAATAAGCGTTCCATATGAAACAGATTTAACCTCCACAAAAACCAACTTCCCGCATGTTTCCCGTGCAACAATGTCGATCTCTCCGTATGGTCGTCGATAGTTACGCGCAATGATGGTCCACCCAAGCCCGCCAAGATAGTCCGTAGCTACTTGTTCCCCTATTACACCAAGCTCATTATGCCGGGCCATGCCTGCAGTATATCCCAGTGGATATGTTCCATATGAAACGTGTTTCACGTGAAAGTGCTGTCTTATACAAAGCTTTATTTTAAGCGGTATTTTTCGAATTGGACTGGAAGCTTCCTTTATATGGCTGTCTTTTATACACAGAAGCCACAGACTTATCCACTAAAAGTCGTAGTTTCACGTGAAACTAAGTTATCATTTATTTCACATGAAACCCTTGTGGTGGCGACTTTGGGGAATGTTCCCCAATCGATGCTATTTTGTCTCTGCCGAAGGCGTGCTATAACAGGGAAGTAGCGGCTATGGTTTAGTGGTAGAATGCGTCCTTGCCAAGGACGAGACGAGAGTTCGATTCTCTCTAGCCGCACCGAATTGCCCATGTGGCCACAGCTCTCGAGCTCACCTTCGTTCGCTCTCTGCCGCGGCCCCGTCTCGCAGTTTTGTGTAGCACAAAACATTGCTCCGACTCGCACATGTAGCAAAAAACGCCAAACTAACGGCGTTTTTTCTCATGTGCGCCCACCAGGACTCGAACCCAGAACGCCTGTTCCGAAGACAGGTGTGATATCCATTTCACCATGGGCGCGCATTTCAACTGTACAATACACCCATGAAGTTTGCTATACCTGAGGAGGTACTCGCGGTGGCGAACGTTCTCGAAGAGAACGGCTACGAGGCTTATATTGTGGGTGGTTGCGTGCGTGACCTGGTTCTCGGTCTTATGCCGAAAGACTGGGATATAACAACGCCAGCGCATCCTGAGGCCATCCAGGCCCTCTTTCCAGAGACTTTTTATGAAAACGCGTACGGAACCGTTGGAGTGGTGACGGGGAGCGGTGACCCAAGGACAACAGTTATAGAGGTGACGCCGTACCGCGAGGAGGGGGAGTACCTTAATGCCCGGCACCCAAGTGAGGTGCGGTTTGGCGTTTCACTTGAGAAAGACCTTGAGCGTCGCGACTTCACCATGAACACGCTCGCGTACCGGCCTAAAACTGACACACTAGTCGATACGCATGGAGGCCAAGCGGACATAGCTGCACGTCTCATACGCTCGGTAGGGGACCCTAACGCGCGCTTTCGAGAAGATGCCTTGCGCATGATGCGCGCGGTACGTTTCATGGCCCAGCTCTCATTTGTAATCGAGCAGGGGACCGCGGAGGCTATATTTCAAAATGCCGATACTTTGAGCCATATATCGCGAGAGCGTATACGAGACGAGCTCATAAAGATTATTGAGACAGATGAGCCGATGACTGCGGTCCATACGCTCCAAAAGCTTGGCCTCCTAAAACATATCGCTCCTGACCTGGAGCGGGGGATAGGGGTCGCTCAAAACCAGGCGCATTCGTTCGATGTCTATGAGCACTTATTGAGAACCATGCAGCACGCCGCTGATCGCGACTGGAGCACTGCGGTGCGCGTTGCGGGACTGTTTCATGACATTTCAAAGCCGGAAACACGTCGATGGTCAGACGAGAAACGCGATTGGACCTTCCACGGGCATGAAGTCGTGGGAGCACGCGTTACACGGCGCATACTTGAGGATCTACGTTTCCCAAAAGATATGGCAGATAAGGTCGTGGCTCTTGTGCGCTGGCATATGTTCTTTTCTGACCCAGACCAGGTGACCATGTCCGCGGTACGCAGAATGATTGCAAATGTCGGTCGCGAGCACATCTCTGACCTCCTGAACCTGCGCATCTGCGACCGCATTGGTACCGGCAGACCAAAAGAGCAACCATTCCGCCTCAGGCGCTATATGGCGATGGTAGAGCAAGCGCTCCGCGACCCCGTAACCCTCGGTATGCTAGCCATGGACGGGGCGGGAGTAATGCAAATAACTGGAGAGCGCCCGGGGCCAAGAATAGGCCATATGCTCCACGCACTACTTGAAGAGGTACTTGAAGACCCGACAAAAAACACTCGCGAGAAACTAGAGGCACGCGTCCTCGAACTCCGTCGCCACACAGATGCAGAGCTTGCATCGCTTGGCAGGTCGGGCAAAGAACGCCTAGAGCGAGAAGAGGCGGAAGCAGTACGAAGCATAGAAAAGCGCTGGGGCGTTCAAGATAAAGGACACTAAAATAAAAAGCTCCTCTTAGAAAGAGGAGCTTTTTTTCGGATAAATCCCTTACGGCTCTACTTCGACACAATGTACTTGGTTGAGATCGCGTAAGCAGCCGAGGAACTAACCCAAAGAACTTCTGTACGTAGTGTATGTCCTATAGAAATTCCGTAAAGGACATGGGTGTGGATAGTGCTTGCCGCGTGCATTCCAGACTATGCGATGTATTGACTTTTATACATATTGGAGTATAATATAGCTATGTCTTCTGAAAGTGTCGCACACGCACCCAATCTCGCGAGCCAGGTATTCTCTGCGCTGTTCCTAGAGGCGGAAACATTTCAGGTATTTGATGTATTTCAGGTAAACCCAAGTCCGGATTACATGGACCAGGTGGAACCGCTCAGAGGTGCGCGGTGGACGGAACAGTTTATTGCCCTTCAGTGCGGTGCGGGCGATCAAACATTTGTCTACAATCCGACAGGTGGCACATTGTGGTCGCAGCAGACTGATCTATTTCGCGATCATATGAGCCCTGGGAAAGTAGTGGAATTCATGACGAAGTATTGCGGGCCAAGATCGAATACCCCGATTTCGTAAGAGCGCTTATATTTTAATATCAAGTGAGACAGGGCAGTGGTCGGACCCCTTAATGAGCGGGTGAATGGCGGCTCCCTGTACTTTTGAAACAAGCTTTTTGGATACAAACCAGTAGTCTATGCGCCAGCCGACGTTCCGCGCTCTGGCGTTTGCGAAGTGGCTCCACCACGAGTAATGCCCATTTCCTTGGGTAAATAATCTAAAAGTGTCGACAAACCCGGCATCAATGATGCGGTCTACGCCTTCGCGCTCCTCTTTGGTGTATCCGTGTTCTCCTTCGTTTGCTTTAGGGTGCGCCAGGTCGTCGGGCGTGTGCGCGACGTTGAGGTCACCGCAAAAGGCAACGGGTTTCTCCCTTTCAAGCTCTTTCATGTAGGCAAGGAATGCAGGGTCCCACTGCTTGTGGCGGAGGGTGAGGCGGGTGAGATCGGGCTTGGCGTTTGGTGTGTAGACAGTAACTACCCACAGGGAAGGGAACTCCGCCGCAATAACGCGCCCCTCCTTAGACACATCCCCATACCCATCGTCCGCGAGTTTAAACTTTTTGACCAGATGCGCAGGGATGCCATTTCGTACTGACAAAGGCGCGTGCTTTGAAAAAATAGCAGTTCCCGAGTAACCCTTCTTTTCGGCACTGTTCCAATACTCTTCGTACTCGGGCAGGTCAATCTCGGCCTGACCTTGCATGGCTTTGGTTTCTTGCAGGCACAGTACGTCTGGCTTCAACTGCTCAATGCAGGGGAGGAATAGATGCTTGTTGTGTACCGCTCGTATACCGTTAACGTTCCACGACACGAGGCGCATGCCCCTAGGCTACCACACTAGCGTAAAGCAGTGATCTGTTTTGATGGACCGTTGGGATCAATGGTGGGCCCTAAACCTCCGAGCGCAACCACATGAAAGTGCCTTCCTGTGGTGTAT